>NZ_CP102278.1:0-300000 GCF_025149915.1 Coprococcus eutactus | reverse complement strand
CATTTGCTGTGATTCCACGGCTTCCAAGCTCCTTTGCTATAGACTTGGTGATGCCGATCACGCCTGCCTTTGACGCTGCATAATTCACCTGACCTGCATTTCCCTCTATTCCGACTACTGATGACATGTTGATGATACGTCCATACTTCTGCTTCATCATGGTTCTGTACACATGCTTGATACAGTTGAATGTACCCTTGAGATTGATATTGATAACATCATCGAAATCAGCCTCCTTCATGCCAAGCACAAGGTTGTCTCTTGTGATTCCCGCATTGTTCACGAGAATGTCTATTCTTCCATATGTAGTGACTGCAAACTTCATGAGAGCCTCAGCCTCAGCGAAATCTGCCACATTTGCCTTGAAAGCCACTGCCTCTCCGCCTTCTGCCTTGATCTCCTCAACCAGGCTGTTTGCACGCTCCTCTGAGCCGTTGAAGTTTACTACTACCTTTGCGCCATATCCGGCAAATGTCTTTGCTATCTCACGTCCAATACCTCTTCCGGCACCTGTTACCACTGCTACCTTATCCTTAAGCATTCAGTTCCTCCAATTTCGCTAAATCGTCTACAGTTGCAATATTTATACTCTTTACCTCTCTGTTGATCTTCTTCATGAAGCCTGTGAGAGTCTTGCCCGGACCAACCTCGATAAATGTGTCAACGCCGTCAGCTATCATGTTCTCTATTGTCTGCTGCCATCTTACTGATGAGTACACCTGTCTCTTCAGGAGCTCCTTAACCTTTGCTGCGTCTGTGATTTTCTCCGCATCTGCGTTGCAGTAGTAAGGTGCAAAATCATCTGCTATTTTGATATCCTGAAGGAAGTCGTAAAGCTTCTCACCTGCTGGGACAAGCATCTGTGAGTGGAATGGACCGCTTACGTTGAGTGGGATAACTCTCTTGGCTCCAGCCTCAGCAAGTGCTGCTGATGCAGCCTTAACAGCCTCTGCCTCACCTGAGATAACTATCTGTCCAGGACAGTTGTAGTTTGCTATCTGTACCTTGCCAGGTGTGTTCTCACATATCTCAGCGATCTTGTCAGCGTCCATAGCTATGACTGCTGCCATTCCACCCATTCCAAGAGGTACTTCGTTCTGCATGAGGATACCTCTTCTTCTAACTGTCTTGATTCCGTCAGCGAGAGTCATCGCTCCTGCTGCAACAAGCGCGCTGTACTCTCCGAGTGAGAGTCCCGCAAATACATCAGCCTTGAGGCCTGCGTTCTTCAGGTGCTCATATATGGCAACCTCCGCTGCAACCATAGCCGGCTGTGTGTACTCTGTCTTGTTGATGTCGTCATTCTCCTCGAAACATGTCTTCTTGAGCTCTATATCCAGAACCTCATCCGCCTCGTCAAATACCTTCTTGCTGTCCTCAAAGTTGTCATAAAAATCCTTTGCCATGCCCACATACTGTGCGCCCTGGCCTGGGAATATAACTGCTGTCTTACCCATTCTTTTTACCGCCTTTATTATATTTTGTAATTGTTTTACATTCGTACATCATTGTGATCTGCCTGTACTGAATTGCACCAGTCTTTTTGTCCTGACATATTCTTAATACATGTCAGCCATCCCCTATTATAGAACAGGGTCCGGCAAATCGCAAGCGGATATATCCCGGCAGGACGCCAGGGTTATCCGCTGATTCCTGCCTTACGGTTTAGCATCTCACGAACCGGGGGACGGAGGTACCTGTCCCCTTTGCCATTATGGTAAATAAATGGGCATAAAAAAAGCACATGTGCATCACTGTACACACCTGCTATATTAACAATAGTGAAATATTATCCTTAAATCATCCCATAGCCTTGGATGGTCAGTCAGGACAGGCGTCCTGGCTGGCTACCAAAGTTATGTCATGTCCGATACATGACAACTTTGAATAACAATGTATTCAAAACAGTCCAATCTGTTCAGTTAGCAATATCTCCGAATGAGAACTACTCAAAATGTCTTAGTCGTACTATTATCTACTGATTACTCCTCAACACCCTTGCTCTTAAGGTAGTTAAGTACATCCTCAAATGTAGCTACATCATCGAGCTCCTCAGCAGGGATCTCAACATCGAACTCGTCCTCAAGCTTCATAACGATCTCATACAGATCAAGTGAATCTACACCAAGATCATCCTTGAAGTTTGTCTCAAGCTTCATCTCGTCCTGTGAAACTCCTAACTGCTCCTCGAATATTGCCTTAACCTTATCAAACATGTTCAAATTCCTCCTAAAATATAGTAAATGTTACCATTGCCCTCATGGACGCTTATACTATAACCTACGGTCACATTAAAGTCAACACAAAGATTATTTATCATCTGCCTTGATCGCTGCGGTCTCATATATAAACTTTACAGTACTCTTTGTTCCATCTATAGCACCGCCAAAGCTCGTGTATTTTGCATCATCTGAGAACAGTGCCTCGATGTAGTCTATATCTTCCTGATAGTTTCCTGCAAACAGCTTTGTGATCTTCTTGATACCGTCCTCGTTGAACTGCTTCATGCCATCACTGAGCGTCTTTGATCCGGATACAAGCTTATCTGCTCCACTGTCGAGTGTCTTTGAACCTGAGTTGAGCTGGTCTGCACCTTCACTGAGTGACTTTGCGCCATCAGCAATCTGCCCTGCGCTCGTATCAAGTGTGCTCGCAGCAGTCTTAAGTTCACCACTGCCTGTCGCAAGCGTCAAGCTTCCCTGATAGAGAGTGTTCATATTTTTCGATAATGATGCCGCTCCATCGCTCAGGCTCTTTGAACCATTCTTCAAGGCCTTTGCTCCGGCAGCAAGATCACCAGTTCCACTTGCCAAAGCCTTCACTCCTGTGTAAGCCTTGTCAACGCCTGCTGAAAGTGTTGCTGCACCGTCATTTGCAGACTTAAGTCCTGCCGAAAGTTCACCCATCTTGGTGTCAAGTGTTGCCGCTCCATCCTGCAATGACTTTATTTGGGTGGCTGTCTTTTCATCTGTGATTGTAGCTGTGAGAGATTCCCCTATCTGATCTATGGCATTGAGAGCACCCTTTGCCTGTGCAAGTCCATTGTACTGCTCTATCAGCTGCGCGTATGCGCCTTCCTGCTGAACATATGCATCATATGCCGCCTGGCCCATAGGAAGTGCCTGCTCTATCTGTGCCATTGCTGCATCTATTCCTGCCTCACTTGTTATATTTCCGCTAAGCTGGCTATATACATTTGCTTCTGCCTGAGTTACAACCTGTGTCGGCATTCCTTTCATCATTGTTATCAGAGTATCAACACCTGTCTTAATATCAGATGCACCCTTTGCAAGAGCCTGTGATCCATCGTATGCTGTCTTTACTCCAGATGCGAGTGAACTTGCGCCCTTTGACAGACCTACACTGTTGGAATCTCCGGCAAATCCAGCCTGAAGTTCCTTAACTCCTGAGTTAAGTGTATCTGCACCTGTCTGGAGTGTACCAATACTCGTATCCAGTGTCTTTGCTCCACTTGCAAGTGTCTTCGCACCATCGTTCAATGCTGCTGAACCTGTCTTTATAGAAGTGATACCTGCATCCAATGAATCCATGGCCGACGATATCTTTGAGGTTCCATCTGCGAGCTGGCTTGTGTAATCCTTGAGTGAAGCAGCACCATTTGCCAGTGTCTCCGCACCATTCTTGAGTGAATATGTTCCATCCTTGAGTGTCTCAAGTCCGTTTGTAATCTTTCCTGAGCCTTCCTCAAGCTGATCTGCTGAGCTTCCGAGCTTATCTGCACTGGATGAGAGATCGCTGATATCAGCCTTATCTTTTACCTCATCTATTGCATCCTCTGCATCTGAGTCAAGCAGATCGCTTGCTGCAACTGTCATTGTCATGGCAAGCTCAAAGTCTGTTACATCTGCGGAAACCTCAACGTAGTCAGGAACATCTATATTGTCTATAGCTGTCTGTATCTTGCTGTCATCTATTCCTTTCTGCAGGCACTGCTTAAATCCAGGCACCGCATATCCGACTACGATCTGGTTGCTTCCCTCTGAGATGACCTTTCCGTTCTCAACCTGTACATTTGAGAATTTGTCTACCGGAAGGATCATTCCTGAAAGCATTACAAATGGTGATATGACTTCGCTGTTCTTACTACCAGCCTTTACAGTCTGCTTAGTATTGTTTGTATAATCAAATCTGATCGTTACCTTACCGCTCTTGCCAGCCAGCTCTGAAGGCTCTATCTCCTCGCCGTCAAGTTTATATGTGATCTTCACATCAACAGGAAGCTTCTCACTTGACTTTCCCTGATAATAGATGTCTGATCCATTTGCCGCCCAGGTAATAGTTCCATCACCATTATCTTTATAGCCTTCATAACCCTTCACGTTCTCAATATCTGAAAGATTGGTCTTGTCGTTAAGCCCCTCTGAGCCATCGGCGTTCTTCAGCCATGTGGATACCGTGACATCATTTGCTGTACCATCTGCATCTGCGAGGACGTACACTGTCTCCTCCTTGTCAGCGTCATCTGAATCGTCTGCTGATATCTCAGCTGCAAGGGCATCCTGAAGTGTATCTGAATCGCTCTCTGTTGTAGCCTCTGCCTTGTCTGTAGTTGTACTGTCATTTGATGTATCTCCACATCCGGTCGTAAGTGTTGCCATCATTGCTGCTGACAGCGCAACACACATATATTTCTTCCACTTGATCATGTTATTACCTCTTTCCATAATATATGTGAGAATCCATGTAGCGGATTCTGCGTACTACGTTGTTTCTATATTAACCAGCTTATGCCTGAACTGTGTCCTTGCCGGCATCAGCAGATGGTCCATCGATCAGGTTCTTTCTGTATCTGAACATGATGATCTTATCGAAGAGCATCAGTGCTGATGGAAGCATCAGGATAACAGCACACATACTTATGAGTGCACCTCGTGCCATAAGTGTACACAGTGCACTGATCATGTCTATGTCTGAGAAAAGACCTACGCCAAATGTTGCAGCGAAGAACGAAAGCGCACTGACAACTATTGACTGTACTGACTCCTGACATGCAGTTGCAACCGCATCAAACTTTCTGTATCCGCCAAGTCTATTTCTCTTGTACTTGGTAGTCATCAGTATCGCGTAATCGACCGTAGCACCCAGCTGGATAGTTCCAATTACTATTGACGCTATGAATGGAAGCTCGGTTCCTGTAAAGCAAGGAATACCCATGTTGATAAATATCGCAAACTCTATGACGGCAACAAGCACTATTGGAAGTGATATTGAACCGAATACACAGAGTATGATGAGGAATATAGCACCGATTGAAACTGCACTTACTGAGGCGAAATCCTTATCTGTTATCCTGATAAGATCCTTTGTACAAGGTGCCTCACCGACAAGCATGTTTTTATCGTTGTATGAATCTATAGTCTTCTCTATCTCAGTACACTGGTTGTTGACCTCATCCGATGCAACCTCATACTCAGAACCAACAAGTATCAACTGCCACTCATCACTCTTAAGTGCCTCTGTCACCTCCGAAGGGATGAAGTTCGATGGGATTCCTGAACCGATGATGCTGTCAAGTCCAAGACAGAACTTTACACCATCTATATTCTCAATATCCGACATCATATTTCGTGTGTCCTTATCACTCTGATCATTTGTGACAAGTATCATATGTGTTGAATTCATATTGAATTCCTTAGCCAGCTCTGTGTTGGCCTGCACGCTCTCCAGGCTGTCCGGAAGCGATGAATCCAGCTTGTAATAAACCTTTGTATGATTGTATCCATATATTGCCGGGATCAGGATGATCACAAACAATACCAAGAATATCCTGTAGTGCTTAGCTATGAATTTTCCTACTCCCTTAAACTCAGGAAGTATTACCTTATGTGTTGTCTTTTCTATTGCCTTGTCAAACACAAGGATGAGAGATGGCAGTATCGTTACACAGGCGATAACTCCGAAAACAACACCCTTTGCCATGACGATACCAAGATCAAGTCCGAGTGTGAAGCTCATGAAACACAGTGCCACAAATCCAGCAACTGTTGTTATGGAGCTTCCCACAACAGATGATATAGTCTCAGCGATCGCATGCGCCATAGCTTCTTTCTTATCCGTATACTCCTTCTGCTGTGCCTTGTAGCTGTGCCACAGGAAGATCGAGTAATCCATTGTTACACCGAGCTGAAGTACCGCAGCCAGCGCCTTTGTTATGTAGGACACCTGACCCATAAATATATTTGAACCCAGGTTGTATGCGATCGCCATACCTATACTTGCCAGAAACAGTACCGGTATCATGATCGAATCCATGGTGATCGCAAGGATTATACTGCTGAGGATCACCGCTATCAGAACATATATTGGGGTTTCCTTCTCAGACAGCTTCTTTGTATCTACAACAACCGCTGACATACCAGAAAGAAAGCACTGCTTATCCGATATCTTTCGTATCTCCTCAATAGCATCCATAGTGCTATCAGCAGAAGTTGTATCATCAAATATGATCGCCATCATGGTGGCATCCTTGTCGTCATTGTTAAATGCGTTATACAGTTTTTCAGGAAGCATATCCTTAGGAACCGACAGATCAGCAAAGCTGTCGTACCAGATAACCTTTGACACATGGTCTACATTTTCAATCTTTGATTTCAGTGCGGATACTTCTTTATCCTCCATACCCTCCACAACGTACAGTGAAAAGGCTCCTGTACCAAACTGGTCAACCAGTATATCCTGACCTACCATTGTCTCGATATCCTTAGGAAGATATGACAGAATATCGTAGTTTACCTTGGTCTTGATATACCCGTATGCCGCTGGTATGAGAAGAATGAAGCCGAGGATCAGTATCACGACTCTCGCACTTACTATCTTTTCTCCTAGTTTTAACATAGCCATAACATCTCCTTTTTCTATTCTGTGGTGGATTATACAACCTGATTTTTTTTTAATAAACTACTCAAAATACGAAAACGTTTACATTTTGTTACAAATATGGTAATCTGTAACAAACGTATGAACACATATTCAAAATTGGAACATTTGGTCATACATCTGATAAACAGATTCACTTGGAACTGTCATATATAGACTAAAAAGGAGGTTTGGGAAGTGCCAAATCTAAGCGAAGAAAAGACAGAAGACAAAATTATCAGAAGCTTTAAAAAGCTTGTAAATGAGTATTCTTTCGAGAAAATTACAGTTACTATGATTGCTGAGGATGTGGGTATATCAAGACCTATCTTCTATAGATATTTCAAAGACAAATACGAACTGATGGACTATATGCTTTACAATGAAGTGACAAAGGAGCTTGAAGTCCTGCTGGAACACAACATGATCCTAGAAGCGATCAAGTACCTTTTCACCCACATTATCAATGAAGCAAAGCTTTACAGAAAGCTTTTCGAGACAACCGGACAGAACAGCTTTGAGCAGGTCATGATCGAGCAGTTCACTAGCTTCTTCAAGGAACACCTGAAGATATTCGACACCGATCAGATTCCATCCAACCCTATGCTGTCTCCTCTCATTATATGTAAGTATCTTGTCATGGGTCTCACCGTAGCCATCAAGGGTTACCTTAACAGCCCGGAGATCACGAACATCGATGTAGATCAAGCTGTGGAAGCTTACTACTTCCTGGTGTCCCACTCCATATTCGAACTCACCAAGGAGGACTTCAGGCCAAAGCTGTTCCAACCATCTGACAGGAACTACATTACGCTGCCGCCGAGGAATTAGTTGACGGACGCCCATAGGTGCTGACGGAAGGTTGTGCCCCTCCGAGGGAACAGAAAAAGCCGATGCAGCAGTGTCTGAAATCACGCTTGACCTCTTCCTGCTTCAGCATTTTCTATCTGCATGCGTCTCCGGCCTCGATAAGGGCTGTGAGGCCTGCGACTTAGCAAGAAAATGCTGATACAGAAAAGTCTGCGCTACCGATTTCTGGCACTGCTGCATCGGCTTTTTATTCTATTCCCCGGAGGTAATCTACTTTTTCGTTAACACCTATGGGCTGGTTTTTTATAGCATTAAATTGCACTATATGTCATTTATTATTTTCATAATTAGGAATGGCAACCTTTGAAAATCTGATTTACTGATTGCTGACATCTTTCTACATAGCATCAATTATCCACAGATTATCCTGACTGTAATCTGGCTTGATATATTTCGTTATTTCGGATGATCTCGTCGGCGGTGCATGGCATGTAGTTGTTGATCATGCAGCCTACATTGTAAGCACGTCCCTGACTGGTCATGAAGCTGTACACTTCGGGACTGCTCTTGTGGATGTGTCCATAGAAATGGTATGCCCCGCTTTTCTTCTTATTCCACTCAGCTATCGGGAAGTGACACATGACTATCAGCTTGCCTCTGTCGCTCACATAGTCCATCTTCTGTATATCGTCGAAGTAGGACTGCAGCTTCTCACTTCCCATTATTACCTGATCATGATTGCCAATAATGAGGTGTTTGCGTCCTTTAAGTCTTGCAAGGATCGGCTCCGGATCTTTTAATTTAAAGCAGAAATCCCCGAGAATATACACTGTATCATTCTTTCCTACCCTGCTGTTCCAGTTATGTATCATTCCATCAGCCATATCATCCACATCTGTAAATGGTCTCTCATCAAATTTTATAGCATTTGCATGTCCAAAATGAAGATCGGACGTATAAAATATCATACAATACCACCTCTCGTTCCTACTCAACGTACAATGAAACTGTATACAGAAGCCCGAATAATTATCTATGTCAGGCTGCTGCCATGATATAACCCGTCAAGCATTCAACGTGTTACCTCTTATGATCACCTATATCAGGCTATCGCCTTCCGCCTGCTTCTTGTCATTATAAAACCATCTTCTAAGCGTGCATATATCCCTCGGAACATTTGCAGGATCCTCTGTATCGTGAAGCTTTCTCACCCACGCATAGTACTCATTTGCAAGAGGGGTGGTGAGTGCTGAAGTCCTCTTGATATATCCGTTTCTGATCGCCTCATGGGATATTGTCCTCATAAGCTTCCAGAAATTATAATATGCAAGCTTGAGCTTTGTCATATATCCGGCGCTGTCCTCGATGACGAATCCCTCTATGACTCTGCCGTTATACTCGTAATCATCCTCAAGGATATCATAGTACCAGTCATAGAACTCCTGCCAGGTTGCAAGCTCGCAAGCCTTCTTCTTTGGTGTCAGGCCGAACCGGTGGGCTGTATCACACATCGCATCGTAATCGTACTTTGCATAGTTTATCTGGTTGTAAACTATATCAAGCAGATACAGATTGCTCTCCGGGTACTCTATGATGTGAGGATCATGCTTCATATCAACACACTCAAATACAAATGTCACATTGTTGTCCTTCGCAAACCGCTTCATATTCTCTATATTCTCCGGTGTCACCTTCTCATATATCATATCCTTCAGCCAGCCGGCGAATGGACCCTCTATAGTGGACTTGCTCGCTATCAACAGATCGTCGTTGTACTCATCGTAGCTCACGAGTCCCAGGAAACCGTTCTCCTTGACATAGGCAGTCACCGGAAACTGCAGCTTATTCTGCAGCATATCAAACTTTGTCTCAGGGTGCTCATTGATATTAAAGAACTTGTCATACGCCCTCGCTGCGACTCTTCCCTTGAATGTGTCAATGTACAAGCCCCTTGCTTTTGTGGTCTGCTCATCCCACACCCTGTCATTGAATGCCTTGCTCGTGAAGTTGAATGACGAAATATTACCAAATGTCTTCTCCTGTATGTACCTGTTCCCCCGCAAGGAAATGATCACATCTGCAACAGAGCTTGTGGTAACGGTCTGCTCCTCCTGTATCTCAGGTGCCTTGAACACATCGTTGTGGATCTCTATCTCATGGATTCCATCAGCATCCACCTGAACACATCTGAGGTCTCCGCCATACTCGACTCTTCCCTCAAGGTTGAACACTCTGTCGTTCACCCTGACCGGGAGCTGCTTGGTATTCCTGTGTCCATGGATCTGATAGTAATTCTCCGGCATCTTCTCGTAGAATGTCTGAGCTATCTTCTCGAAGTCGTTGTAATCTCCGACACCGTGTATCATCTGATCAGTTGCCACAAATGTGAGATTGTCGGGAACCACGCTGAGTCCCGCATGCGTAACAAGATATATATTGCCATCATAGCTGTAGTAAGCACACTGTCCCAGCTTTCTGTATAACTGTCTCACATCCTTCTTGTTCACATTCGCGTTCTCGAGGATTGGTCTTGTGACAAGCTCAAACTCCCTTGACCTGCCTGTGCACTCATTTGCCCAAAGCCAAAGCCACTTGTCATGATTGCCCTCGAGCATGAGAACGTTCTTCCTGTCCTTTATGGAGATGAGGAAGTTCACGACCTCCGCATTCTCCACACCTCTGTCTATGTAATCACCGACAAATATGTAGAACTCATCATCCTTTATTCCGCCATTCTCATCCAGATACTTCATAAGCGCCGTGTAGCAGCCGTGCACGTCACCTATGTGGTGGATTCTCTTATACTCTGAGAAATCTCTGAGCTTCATCCAGATGATGTCAAGCTCATCCGGCTTAATGACCTTGATGCCCGCAGGTATCTTCTGTGTCTTAAACCGGGAGTACATCTTGTCTATGACATCATCTGACACTCTCTTTATCTCATCCCTGCCTGCATTTCTCCGCTTTACCTCTTCTATCGGGATATCTGTGAAATCAACACAGTATATTCTGTATCTATATGTCTCACACATGCTCTTATATCTGTTCATCTCAGATGTCTTGGAGTTCGTGGCATCTATAACCGTGAACTCGCCCTTCTGCATACGCGTCTCAAGAAGACTGAACAATGTCTTCCACACAGCAGCATCATTCTTCTGACTTATCCCATGTGTGCCATCCACCTGCAGCACAGGGCTCTGGCACAGAAGTCTTATATCATCCGCCGACAGCGTATAAGGCTTTAAATTATTCTTCTCGATCCACGTGGACTTGCCGCATCCGGCAGATCCCCTAAGTAAAAGCAATACTCTCATTATACTTTTTCCCCTTTATGCTACTATTTTATCTATTGTGTCCATATCGGCGTATATTCACATACAATTTCCCCGTTTTCATCTTTATAATAGCTGAAATTCAGGTAGCTATTTATATATGAGGCACGAATACGGATCAGTCTGTCATCAGAATCTGTCCCTTCTGTCGGATTCATCCTTTGTCTAAATATCTTGCCTAGTCCATCAAAGCCTAAAACTTTGCCTGTCATAGTATCCTTATCAAAGTCAAGCAGAAAAGCATACAGCTCTCTGTATTTCTCACCCCATACATCCACTTCGCTTCTGGCAATCCTGTTACCTGTTCCAACCGGAATTCCGGTTTTGCACTCAAGCCTTTGCGGAATGTTCAGCTTATCGTAATTCAATATCGGGATATCATCGCCCATGAAGGATTTACAATAGTGTGCCCCATCCTTTTCAATTATCTCATCTGGCGAATATTCATACATGTCAGTGTATAATGACCTCTCTATACACTCCTTTAACGTCATATCAACAATAACCAGCACCAGCTTATTCAGTGCAAACGTATTATCTCCGTCTTTCGAATATAAAAGGCCTGTACACATATATCCGTATGGACCCTTGCTTTCTGTAGTTCCAAACCATATTCCCATCTTTTACCACCTCATATCCTATTGAACACTTTATATCACTATACACACATATCCCTATTTTTTCATTCAACCTGTGGTTTAAGTCTCTTATACTTCAAGCTTACAAAAGCATTTATCAATCGCCTGTTTATACACAAAAATCTCCGAAAAAGAAACACCTGCTGTTTGTCACAAATTCAAATCTTTTTCGGAGATTTTTTAATATATACTATATATTCTATTAGATTTTTATGCTCTTACAAGCACCATGGCACTCATCTTAGGTGCTTTGATCGTGAGCACATTGTGCTCCACCATATAGTCCTGTGGCTCTAACGTATAGCCTTCTTCATTTGTCAGCATCACTCTTCTGAGAATCGAGTGATTATACACGCCTATCTGACGGATATGAAGCTTCAGATCCACATCCTCATAATTCGTATTCATGATGACAACCACCTGCTTGTTGTCCGTAAATCTTCCATAGCAAAGCATCTTGTGTCCGCCGTGGAGATATAATACAGAACCCGACTTAAGAGCCTCATACGACTTGTGTATCTTTATCATGTCTTTGTGGAACTGTATAAGCTCCTGATCCTCGTGTCCCCACGGATAGGTTCTTCTATTATCAGGGTCTGTCCAGCCGCACACACCAGCCTCATCCCCATAATATATGGTAGGAGCCCCCGGCCATGTCATCTGGAACACAACAGCCTGTCTGAATATTCCCTTGTCCACGCCCTGATCAGCAGCATCCGCTCCCATGGTGTGAAGTCGTCCGACCTTTCTGTTGGTTCTCGTAAGGAATCTGGAATGGTCGTGGTTGGACAGCTCATTCATGGACACGTCTATCGATGGTCTAAGGAATCTGGACATGTGATAGTTCATAGCACCCTTAAATGCATCGTAGTTGCCAAGCAGATCTCCGCGGAACTCGTCGCTGTGCTTTTCAACACCGCAGAGGAACCATGTGATAGGTTCCATGAATGCATCATAGTTCATGACCGTATCCCACTGGTCACCCTTCAGCCAGCTCTTTGGATCACCATAGTGCTCAGCCAAAATTATCGCATTCGGATTTGCCTCTTTAACATTTCTCCTGAACTCGCGCCAGAACTGGTGGTTGTACTCTGGGGAATGTCCCAGATCCGCAGCCACGTCAAGTCTCCATCCATCTGCATTATATGGAGGTGACACCCATTTTTTCGCTATCTTCATGATGTACTCAACTAATTTAGGTGAATCCTCATAGTTGAGCTTTGGCAGGGTATCATGCCCCCACCAGCCATCATATGTTGTATTGTATGGCCATGCATTGTCATTGTAGAACTTGAAGAAAGTGTTGTAGGGGCTGTCCTTCGATACAAATGCACCCTTCTCATAGCCCTCCTGGTTCTCATATATGCACTCCCTGTCCATCCATTTGTTGAATGAACCGCAGTGATTGAACACTCCATCAAGGATGACCTTCATGCCACGCTTGTGTATCTCCTCAACCAGCTCGGCAAAGAGCTGATTGCTGGCCTCAAGATTCTTTTTATTTGTAACTCTGTTTATATATCTTGGCGACTGCTTGTTCTCAAGACAACCTCCTGGAAGGCAGTCGCCCTCATCGTCAACTATTCTTCCAAAATGAGGATCGACATAATCATAATCCTGTATATCGTACTTATGGTTGGACGGTGATACGAATATAGGGTTCAGGTATATTACATCCACGCCCAGATCCTGCAGATAATCAAGCTTATCCATGACACCCTGCAGATCCCCGCCATAGAAACGTCCCACATCCATAGTGCTCGGCCTCTGATTCCAATCCTTCACCTGTACTGAACCAGCACCTATATACGCATACTCATTGTCCAACACATCGTTGGACAAATCGCCGTTGCAGAACCTGTCCACAAATATCTGGTAGAATACCGCGCCCTTTGCCCACTCCGGTACCTTGAATCCCGGACATATCTCAAAGTCGTACTCTCTGTCGTTCTGCTTCGTAGGTCCCAGTTTGTCATAGAAGCATGTAACTCTTCCTGAATGTATTTCAAAATGATATCTTATGAATGGCAGACCTCCGGGTATAGTCGCATTATAAAAATCAAATATCCTGTTGGAGCTCTCCTTTGTCATCTGTACTTTTTCTTCATTATATATAAGAAATACTTCATCCACATTATCGGCTGTGGTTCTGAATCTGACTTTCACATCCTGATCCGCATCCGGCTCCTGTGGGCTGACATAGTACTTGCTTCCGTCCGCAAACAGTCCACCTTTATTTAATACAGGCTTAACATTATATACATACTCGTGTATCTTCTGCCCATTGGTTTTCTTTTCCACCATACAATAAAATCTCCCTTGCACATACACATACTCTTTTTATATTAATACTTTTCAAGAGATTAGGCAACAAAATAAAACATATCTTAACTACCCAAATACAACAAAACCTGCATATATATAATAAAAGAGACAGTCACCGAACGACTGTCTCTTTTGGAGAAGGTATTTTGTTACTTATGGGGCGTCCCTTTAGCTGGACACCTCTCTTGCTGTCTACCGCTGTAGACCGCATAAATATGGGGTTTGTTCATATTTGTGAGATCTGTCTAAATCGGTGTTTTTCGGTCAATTACTCAAAATTTTTGTAAAGTAATTTGTAAAGTAAGATTAATAATAATTATGTAAACCAAGTATCATTTATTTTGTTACTTTTACTACACCCAGAAAGTAACAAAATAAATACTGCACCTTTAGCATACATGGAAAGTATTTTTTCTTCCATGTCCTGAGTTACGGTATTTTGATATTTTTTAATCAGCTGTGATTCATAATCACCATTACGATCCCTTGGAATGGCTACATCCATATCTCCATAACTGGTATGCATAGTTTTATGGGAATGTCCATTTCTACTATTGTCCGTTTCTTTGTTTCGGTAATTTCACCTAAGGGCTTATCATCTAAACCACTGATATCAAATAGTTCAATAGGATGTTCACAAAAAAATGCATTTTTCATTTTTTTTTGAATCCATTTCTCTGATAATCTGTTGTATAGTCTTCACGGCATTTCTCCCATATATATAATGAATTTATTCATCTCACGCAAATGCTGAATTTTTTTCCACTAAAAAAATTCTTTTACTTTCCTGCCAAAATATCTTCATAAAGCTTCTTCCCATAGTCTCCTGACAGCTTTTCACATATTTCAATTCTCTGCTCTATGATTGGCAACATCACATGAGCCCTGGCATCTGCCACCTCAAGCTTCATCAGATTCTGAAACTCTGCTAAACTTACTCCCATCCTCAGATGTCTTCTGAGATGTTTCATTCTAAGGCTTACTCTGTCATCATGAAATCTTATATAATACAGAAGTCTTCTCATTTCATCATCTGTCAGCCTTTCTCCTTTTGCTGTAAGTTCATTATCAATATCATCCTTGACTATCTCATAGCTTCTTTCTGGATGTCCATAATAATGCATATTTATCTTCCCATCCTTCATATCGGCAGTCTGACAATCCGGCTTACCAATGTCATGCAGAAGTGCCGCAAGATATACCATATCATCATTAATATCGCCTGGAAGATTTACTACCGTCTGAAGGCTATGATTCCAGAGATCATACTGATGCGCATAATTCTGCTGATTAAAATCTATCATTATTTTTGTTTGAGGAATCAGTGTAATAATATCTTCTCTATATTTATCAATATCGCTAGTATTATTCGCTGAGCGTAGTATTTTTATCAATTCTCTTATATTCATCTTAGTGCACCTTTCCTCCATGCCACTCTTCAACAATGATAGTTTCAATATCCTTCCACTTATCTACAAACTCGGCTATCTTTTTTCCATCTTCATATTGCATACAACGATTCGCATTATCTTCAACATCGATATCATCAAAGGATAGCCTCAAAATATCCTTAACATTATTACTATCTGATGTAAACACATCCGCATCAACCTTGTCCCAGCTTGATTTTATGGATATGATAACTGAAGTTTTGCTATGATTTTGTTTGCAGTATTTTTCACATACTTTCTACTCAGCACTTTATATATCCGCCTAGGTGGATCAAGCCTAAATCCCATCTTTCATTGACTCCTCAGCAATCATTTTCTTATATTCATATTCATCAAAATAATTAAGAGCACCCCTTTTATAAGCAATCTCATGAAACCAGTCCAGTTTGTTATAATAATCACTTACTATCTTGCGCAGGTGTTCCGGAAGTCTGTTCAATACTTTTACAATCATCCATGATGGTATTCCATAATATGCCTCAGCCATAGCACATGCAATACATGCAAGGGTATCCGAATCTCCCCCCATCGAAACTGAAATCCGTAATACATCTTCGAAATTATTACCTTCAAGGAATGCTGTAATAGCTACCGGTACTGTCCCTTGGCAGCTTACATCAAACTTATAATCAGGTCTTATTTCATCACACGTACGATCTAATTTGTAGAATTCCTTTTCCACATATTCTTTTATTTCTTCTTTTGTATCACCAATCCTTGCAAGAAATATTACTGCAGCTGTAGCTTCAGCTCCTTTTATTCCATCAGGATGATTATGTGTTACTTCAGCTGTGATAGCCGCAATTTTTCTTGTCTCTTCAACAGTATCGTAAAACCATCCTACAGGTGACACCCTCATGGCTGATCCGTTTCCCCAGCTGTTATACGGTTCTGTTTCGTCGCTCTGCAGCCATTTCCGGAATCTTCCACCATATCCTGAATGGATGTATCTGTTACCGAAGTATTTAAGCTGCTTTACAACATTTTTTTTATTTTTTCATCAGATGGATCAATTCCAGAATCAATAAGCGCTTTTGCAACAGCGCATGTAAGAACTGAATCATCTGAAAATCTAGTTTCATCCGAAAACAGTTCAAAATCTTTTGTCTTAATGTTATTAAACTCATATGGTACACCTACCATATCACCTATTATTGCTCCTAACATATGACACCCCTTTACTTTAATCAATCATTTCATATTCCATCGTTATCGTATCTACGCATACATATCTTTCATCGCCAATAGGCTCCCCATTCCTATATGTAGAAAAATTATCCAGTGTCAGTAGATTTTCCTCTTTTACTACAAACTCCACCGGAGTATGTCCTACAACCTGTAACATATCAGAAGGATATAATCTCATACTGCTATTCTAAGGTCTTGCCCATATAGGACTATCATCAACCCACATATACGCTTTACCCATTTTATTAATATATTCTATGTATAAATGCAGCATTTCCCTTAGGTAGGGCGTCTACCAGTTCTTTTAAACATCTTACAACCATGTCATGTGCATATGCAGAATACCCAGATTCAAGAGCCTCCCAGGGATACGAAAGATCCTGATTTCCGTAACAAAATAAAGTATCCGGATACTTCTTAATAAATCCCATAACAGTATCAAATGTTTCCGAATATAAATCCAGATTTCTCTCCTGATTCCAGTCATCTACGATATCACCCAGTAGAACTACCTAGTCATAGTTTCCCTTTGAAATTTTCTCTGATGCTCTCTCAAACATCCACGGTTTCAGATAAACATCAGGGATAATACACTTCCGGAATATCCATTTCTTCTGTATATCCTTCATTTTCAATATGAGGTAGCATAGATTCATTATCCAGTTCAGCCTGTAAATACTTTTCTTCTTTCAAAAAAAATCAAGAAGCTTTTCTTCTTCATCAGAGGAGTATGCAGCATATCTGATTACTTCCTCGCAGATTTTAGTCCTCGCAAACCAGTTTTTTATCCACATCAAACCAGTCTATATTAAATTCATCAAGAGTCCTGTCTAATAATCTGAGGTAATCACCATCTGTCATATTTACTTGTACTTTTCTACCCATGTTCCTTCTCCTCGAAATCACATAACATCCTAAAACACTGGATGCGAGCCAACTTCGCCTACTGTTTCCGGATTATGATATCCAACTTCGCTATCCCTACTTATAGCTACACGTCTTTTAAAAACGTTTCCACAAATACATCTGAAATCTCGCTCAATTATTAATGCAGGAGCATCGATTTCGTGTAATGCCACTTCTAGATAAGACATCTTTCCATGTTCCTTTTCCAGCTTAATATAATATTCATCAAGCTTCTCCTGTTCTTCCGGCGTAAGTCTTACTGCAAAATAGCAGTGTTCCTCTCCACAGTGAGGACAATATGGATTCACTCTATATATCTTCTCATTAATCTTCTTAACCAGAAGATCCCTCTCATCAAGCGCCTGTGTTACTAACATTTTCTCTGACATAAAGCGTTTCCTCCTCTATTAGTTTGTTTTTTATTTTTAATCATTTAATCTATCTTTATTTTATGTTTTTCACACTTTAACCTTATTTGATCTGATCCGCATAGAACAATTTCGATACATTTTTTAGGGATTTTAGTAATTAATAACTCCTCCTTAGAATTTTCTTATTTCACCTAATCTCATGGCTTTTCAGCTCCTATATTATAAATATCAAACAACATCCTTTATTATGTTATATAAAGCTCTTCCATTCTCACGTCCAAAGCTATTCATGGCCTCAGTATATTACGAACGTTTATTAATCTCTTCCCTATTTGATACAAACTCACATATATCGTTAACCATAAACTGATATGGAGTACCAGCAAGAGCTTTTCGATATCCCAATACTCTTTTCGAAGACTGCTACATGCTTTAGAATAGAATAAAATAAGTTTATCTTGGGGCGATAACAGATCTAATCCTGGGAGAATAGAGACGCCATTTATATTTTCATAATCAATTAAAAATGCACTCATTAGCTTACCATCCTTAAGAAACTCCATATAGGAATTTGCTTGTGTTAGAATAAGCGTAAGTCATAGCATCTATCAAAATTCTAACACAGCAAATTCAAATCAGCATTTAACTAGTAGTATAATTTTTAATATCTTTCCTATTTATATTGACTTACAAAATATTAAAATATCTATCATTAAGCTTTATTTTTTTACCACTATCATCAGATATATAAAGGTAACTATGTAGGTGTACACTAAGTCTCTCAACTCACCTCATCGCCCTGTACACATAGGAGTTACAGAAAGCCGATCCAGGAAGTATTTCCTGTCGTTCACGACGCCCTTATCAAATGATACGCACTATCTCCTCTACCGCCATTTCGAGGATTGGGATATTCTTCTATATCCCATGTGGTTTATTATCCTCCTACAATACTGCTACTCCTTCTATTAATCTCTGCCCTGCGCCTCGCCGTTCATCTCTCGATCCATCCGACTACTAATGTGGTAGCAGTGACAGTTAGTAGATTAAATCAAAGGCAGCACCCTAAGATTTTCACTTGTCTGTAACTGATATTTAATTGTGGCATTATCTTAATTCAAATTCACAATCTTCGGAATGGCTTTAAAAGTCCATTTTTTTGTCCGAATTCCAGAGGTTTATGGACTTTTAATGTCCACCTCGTAATATCTAGATATTTCGTTCCTTTTTGTAAACTGTCAAGTATTGCTTTCACATTTGTGAACCTTATGATAATATCTAATAAAGTATTAATAACCTGATTCTTACAAATACCCCAATCAACTGAAAATCGTCCAGATAAAAACCCCGCTCAGCCCAGATAAATAAAGGCATTGCGGGGTTCATTTGTAAAGCAATTTGTAAAGTAAACATAATATTTTCGTTTATGTAAACCATTTTTGAGGTCAAAAAAACAAGACCAAAAGTCTCGGAAGCCGCACAAACATTGGAAAAAGTAAAAGAGCCTGCCGGAGTAGGCAAGCTCTTTTGGAGAAGGTATTTTGTTACTTATGGGGTGTAGCCAAAACTATATAATGTATTGGGGGTTACAATTATTATTATATACAAATCCCGTCAAAAGTCTGCCCAAACATTTTTTTATTTGGCAAATGTCATTGTGCATTATCACAATGCATTTCCATAATTTTACCTATATTTCATTTTTTATTGTTCACATTAGACAAAACAACTGATATTTCTTAAAATCCGCGTCTCCTCAAGTCACTTACCAGGTTCACATAAAATTCCCTCACATCAAACGTATCTATGTTTTCCCTGTTAAGATCTATGACATCTCCGTGGGATATTCCCCGACTGCCCTGAGGCTTCAGGTAAATGAAGTTAGAGCCCCATTTAAACGACTCATATCCGACAAGTCCATCGTTCTCACCGTCAAAATGCTTTACAAACGCATTTGTGGTATTGAGCGGGAATCGTCCACCGGAAGGTTTTTTCATGCATGAGCCTGTACTCTGTATATATACTCCCGGCGGATCTGGGAGCTCTCTGTTGAGTTTTGCACACGCTGACGCGGTAAGGTCTGTCACCGCCGCTATGAAGTCAGGGTTTGTGTCGCCCAGCTTCTTAAGCGCGGAATTGTAGGTATTTGCCACGGTCTGCTGCTGTTTCTCTGGTATCTTGCCCAGAAGATAGTCCGCAAATTCACATCCCCTGTGTGGAGTGTTTATAGTTGTGAGGGATGCCACATAAGGCGCCATTCCAAGCTTAGATATGGCATATCTGCTGTCGAGGCCTCCCTTGGAATGTGCGATTATATTCACCTTGCCGCATCCCGTCTCCTGGATTATCTGCTTTATCCTATCCGCGATCTCATGCCCCGAATCCGCAACTGACGCCGCGGACTGATGATTGCCATAGAATATCCTTGCGCCATTTGCCTCAAGAGCAGCAGGTATCCTTCCCCAATAGTTCAGATATCTGAAATCTCTGAAGAATACTCCATGTACCATCAAAATTGGATATTTTGTGGCGCACACCTGATTCTGTTTCCTGTTGTTATCCATTATAAGCTTTTCATTCTCAAATACCGCCTCGTCAGATGCAAGCTTTATCAGTTTGCCAAGGACTATCAAATGTACCACAGGTATCCATCCGCACAGTATTCCGATAACACGCCATTTGATCCCAAGCTGTTTTGATGATACATATATTCTGATCATTCCAAACCAGAACGTTATCGCCAGAACAATCACGGCTGTCAGTATGTACAGCACCCAGTTCTTCCATGTCCACCCTGACACATCGACAACGCCCACTATCATAAGTATCAGCACCACCACCGAAAATACTGTCGCCGCCAGGAAAGAATACAGATTCTCGCATCCTCTCTGGCATCTCTTTATTCCCCTTGTCTGTATATTTTTAAGACTGAGCAACGGCATCGCCAATATGACCATATCCCATATGATCAGCAACGTTATTATCAGTGGCAAAAGCGGAATCTGCCACTTTGGGTACCTTGCCAGCAGATACACATTCGCCAGCAGAAACGGTATAACCGCGTTTATCCCTCTCTTTATGATCTTCATCCCCGTCATCCTCCAAATGTATATTTTATGAAACTGAAGCACAGCTTGCATCACCCCGCACACAGTTTTCATGCACCGCGTACTCAAGTCTCATCATCAATTCCCCATCATACAGCAAATGCCCGCAGCTATGCGGGCATCTGTTTTTATTTGTGTTTTTGCTTCTTTAATCTCTCTACTCTGTCTTTATCTCACCAGACTCCCGGCTGTCTTTCTACGCATCAGCGGTCGTCTCACCATTCTGAGCTGCATCTGTCTGTTCCTTAACAAACAATGCCTCAAACTCAGGTCTTGCAATTCTCTCCTTTTCAAGAAGTATACTTGCACACTTATGAAGTATATCTATGTTCTCCTCAAGGATAGCCTTTGCCTCCTTGTAGCACATATCCACGATTCTCTTTACTTCCTCGTCTATCTCCGCTGCAACTTCCTCACTGTACACTCTTGAGTGTCCAAGATCTCTTCCAAGAAATACTTCCTCCTGATCGTTGCTCTCATAGTTTATGAGGCCAAGCTTGTCGGACATACCGTACTTTGTGACCATGGCTCTGGCGTACTTGCTCGCCTCCTTGATATCCTGTGAAGCCCCGGTCGTTATGTCGTCGAGGATCATCTCCTCTGCAATTCTTCCGCCAAGGCTCACCTTGATCTCATCGAGCATCTTGCCCTTTGTCATGAACACATTGTCATTCTCAGGAAGCGGCATCGTATATCCGCCGGCTCCCATACCTGTAGGTATGATGGACACGAGATGTACAGGTCCGACATGTGGGAGCAGATGGAACAGGATCGCATGCCCCGACTCATGGTACGCCGTGATCCTTCTCTCGCTTTCAGGCACCAGACGGCTCTTCTTCTCCCCGCCGATTCCCACCTTGATAAATGACTTGTCAACGTCTTCCTTGGTGATGTAAGCTCTGTTGGCCTTTGCCGCAGCAATTGCCGACTCGTTCATCAGGTTCTCCAGATCTGCACCGGCAAATCCTGCTGTGGTTCTAGCTATCTCGTGAAGATTTACATCCTCGGCAAGAGGCTTATTCTTCACGTGGACTCTGAGGATCTCCTCTCTGCCCTTTACATCAGGTCTGTTGACCGGTATCTTTCTATCGAAACGTCCCGGACGAAGGATAGCCTTGTCCAGAATATCCACTCTGTTTGTAGCTGCAAGAACGATGATTCCCTCATTTACACCAAAACCATCCATCTCGACAAGCAGCTGGTTGAGAGTCTGCTCACGCTCGTCATGACCGCCACCAAGACCTGAACCTCTCTGTCTTGCAACCGCATCAATCTCATCTATAAATACGATACACGGCGCATTCTTCTTGGCCTCTGCGAAGAGGTCTCTCACTCTTGAAGCACCTACACCGACAAACATCTCAACGAAATCTGAACCGGATATGCTGAAGAAAGGCACTCCAGCCTCACCTGCAATGGCCTTTGCCATGAGTGTCTTACCTGTTCCCGGAGGGCCTACCAGCAGAACACCCTTTGGTATACGTGCACCAACTTTCACAAACTTCTGAGGATTCTTCAGGAAAGTTACTATCTCCTCAAGATCTTCTTTTTCCTCCTCAAGTCCTGCCACATCTTTAAATGTGACATTCTTGGCACTCTCGTCAGCTTTGCGGGCTCTGCTCTTGCCAAAGTTCATCATCTGGCCGCCGCCACCACCGCCCTGGGCTGATCTCATGAACAGCATCATTATAAGCATAAGCACTACCATGACAAGCACGTATGGTATGATAACGCTCCAGATACTGGTCTTCTCCACGTCATTGAGACTGTACTTTACAATTGGCTTCTTATCTGCAGAATCAGTTATTGAGCTGTTATAAGCATCGACCTTTTCCTGATATTTGTTGTAAATATCAATGATCTCATTTACATCTGCCGCATAAAACGCAATGGTCTTGCCGTTGGTGAACCCAACCTGCACAACAGCCGTAGGTATCTCTGCGTTCTGATTTATGACAAGCTCTGATACATTGCCCTCATCGAGATCGTTCGTCAGATCAACATAACTGTAAGTTGTAGTCACATCCGTATCGCTCTGCATCCATCTGTTGATGAGTATAAATGCCACAACAAGGATAAGCAGATAGATCAACATTCCATTTCTGAATTTTCTCTTGTTCATATATTCTCCTTATTAACCCATATTTCACTGTGTGAGCATGGAATTTTTACTGCTCTATCACTCCTATATATGGAAGATTTCTATATTTCTGGGCACAGTCAAGACCATATCCGACCACAAATCTGTCAGGAATCTCAAATCCTGTCATATAAAGCTCAACTGGGATAACTCTTCTGTCTGGCTTGTCAAGTAATGTTATGACATTCAAACTTGCAGGCTTTCTCTCACCCAGAAGCTTTACAAGATATGAGAGTGTTCTTCCTGAATCGAGAATATCTTCAACTATAATTACATCTCTGCCCTCTATTGACTCGTCCAGATCCTTGTTGAGTTTAACTATACCTGATGACTTTGTTCCGTCGCCATAGCTGCTTACCGACATAAAATCCATTGTCACTGGATTCTTCATTCTCTTTGCAAGCTCACACATAAAAAAAACGCTTCCCTTGAGTATTCCTATCAAATGTATCGTCTTGCCCTCATATGCCTTATCGATAGCTTCTGCCATCTCACTGATACGTGTCTCAACTTCACTGCTACTCAGCATAACACCAATCTGTTCTTTCAACTCTGTTTCCTCCTATAAAACATTTTCCTGTGTAAATGATAAATGGTCATCAGCATGCTATTTCCCACGACCATACTTTCGTTCATCTCTGTCCAGCATTCTCAAATTCCATATGCAATATCCTGCGTGTATTATCAGTCACTTTATAGTTCTCACCTATTCTGAGTCCGACAGCCCAGACTATCTCCGAACCCGCAGCCACAAGGGGTATCTCCCCTCTCCTATCCGCTGGAATCTTCGCATCGGTGAACAGTCTATTCAGTTTCTTTCTGGAACCGGCGGAATTTACTACAATGTAATCGCCGTTTTTCATTGTCCGCAATTGCAAACACTGTATTATTCTATCATAATCAAGATACTTCGTACACTCTTTTTTTGAAAGGTCAAGCATTTTCGGGCGGTCGTATATTCTCACGGTCAGTCTCACATTTCCCATTTCGTATATACCATCCCTGGTCATATCTATATCGACAGGATCACAGCCCCGCTCTTTCTCTGTATCACTGTCTGTCTTTGTGGAAAATATTATCCGGTCATACTGCACATACACTCTGCCTCCCCCTGGCAGATCTATACCCGATCCCGTCTCTGCATCACACAGCTTCATGACTTCCGCGACATGATTTCTTCCTATGTCCTTTAGACCTCCGCACACAAGCCCAACCAGTTGTCTTATCGCCAGTTCCCGGATCAGCTTATTCTGGGCAAACAGCGTGCCTCTGTCAACACTGTACTCTCCGCATCTGCTCTCAGTACCAGTCCATCCACGATTTTCCTGTGAAATGTCTATTCCCTGACTCTTCAGAAACTCTTCCACCACGCCCAACGCAAGCCTTTCGTAATCCGCTGCCAGCTCCGCCATGTCGCATATATGCTCCACCGCCTGTTCATTTATCTCCACCATAAGCGGCAGGATCTTGTGTCTTATCTTATTTCTTGTGTAATCATCCTCATTATTCGTGGCATCTGTACAATATGGTATCCCCATCCTGTCAAGATAACCCTCTATCTCCGATCTGTCACAGCCAAGCAAAGGTCTGACAATGTTCTCCCGCACTGGTGCGATTCCCTTTATTCCTCCCATTCCGGTTCCCCTCGCCATATTGAATATGACTGTCTCTGCGACATCGTTTCTGTTGTGGGCCACAGCTATCACACAGCCCTCGCCCTCATACTGCCGTCTCACCGTGTCAAATGCATCATATCTGGCAAGCCTTCCTGCCTCCTCCACTGTGAATCCTCGGTCAGATGCCATAGTCTGCACATCTATATTGTAAGAATTGCAGGATACACCATATTTTCTGCACAATTCTTCCACGTATTCCTGATCCGAGTCGGCCGCAGCACCGCGTATCATATGGTTTATATGGACAACATGCAGTTCTATCCCAAGATATCCGCAAAGCCTCACGAGCACCGTGATCAGGCTCACCGAATCAGCCCCCCCGGACACACCGCATACGCAGTGCTTAACATTGTCAAACATATTGTATTTCCTTATATAGCCAAGGACCTGCCTCTCAAATGGATCAATTGAATTTTTCCGTGTATCTTCTGTATTTATACTATCTCCCATGTTATCTCCCGTGCCATCTTTCTATCCTGCAAAAATACATTTATCCTTATCGCAATGCTCATTATAACATATCGCCTGCCGGCTCAATGTGGGCATTCGCATTATGTCAGCTCGCGCAAGCGCAGCTGCCGCAATGGTCATTATAACATAAATCTCCTGCTATGCCGCACCACTTTTTTCTGATCTTCCTATCACCGCGGCCATCACCGTCACATCATCCCTCGGTGATATGTCTTCCTGTCCAAGCATTTTTCCCACTATCTCATCCACCAGCTTACGGCTATCTCCAATGTGTATGTTCCCGAGCAGGCGGTTCATGACTCCATCAGTATCCATATCTGAGATTCCGTCGCTCACCATCACAACCGCATCACCGGCAGAGAGATTAATATCCGCAATATCACAGTCCGCCTCGTCAAGCACCCCAACTGGAAGCGTTGTGCTCGATATGACCTCCACCGAATTACCTTTTTCGCCTGGATGAACAACGTATGTCAGAGATGCCCCCTGTTTGAAACTCGTCATCGAACCATCATACATATCTATTACCACCATGTCAAACGTGGTAAATGTGCGCCCCTGATTTTTCTTCGACATGCACCTGTTGGCAAATGCAATGCTGTATTCCGGAGGAAATCCCGCCTCAAGCATCTCCTCCATGGTATCAAGCATCATACAGCTCTCGCAGGACGCCAGGCTTCCGCTGCCCATTCCATCTGACAGCATCATCACCAGCCTGCCATCCTCGTATTCCTTGACGGAAAAATTATCTCCGGACACCGGGGAACCATATTTTCTTATCCTTCTCACATGGTACATTCCCCTGTATGCCGCACTCTCCTCATATGCCGCCATCCTGTAGTCATCAAAGAACAAACTCGGCGAATTCATTCCTACCCTTATATTCCTTCCAAAATACCGGCTGAGGATCACCGCTACCTGCCTTGAAAGCACCATACCCTGACCAGTCGTTCTTCCCACCACATAAAAGCGGTTTCTCCCACTGTCATCCGTGAGTTCTGTCACTCTCACATCTTCCATGCCCAACTCGCGCATCTGTCCAAGCAGTTTTTCGTCGGATACTTCCCGTGCCTCTCCTATTCTCTCTATCTGCCTTCTGAATCCATCAACAAGCTCTCCAACCTGACTCAGACTTATCCCAGGATCCTCACTTCCGGCAAATGTGTAATCAAGCCGCCTGAATGTATTTGCCATATCTTCCATTTTAGAAGATGTCATCCTGCTTATCTCCGTCGCTGCCGCCTGAAGGCATGCCGGACTTATATCATCAGCAGATTTCCCCAAAAGAGATCCGGGCACGGCGACAAACAGCATCACCGGAAGCCCTAGGTTGACACAGCACACTATAATGTCATATGTGGTAAGAGTTGTCCAGTCAAATGTCCCATACCTCTGAAGCAGCCTCCCCTCCCCCATAGCATGTCCTATCTCAGCGTTACATATAAAACCAGGTCCCGCAGCAACGGCGGCAAGAACCGCTCCAAGCACATAAAATATACATGCCGGTATCCTTCTGTGACCTGAAAGTGCTCTTCCTATGAGCATAACCACCGTGACCAGCAGCATCCAAGGGATCCAGCCCATATTACCTGTCTTTACGGAAAGGATACCTCCCGCCGCAGCGGCAAGCCCGCAGCCGTAGGAAGCACCCGACCTGTACACTACATACAACAGCATCAAGAGGGCTGCCATAAGTGACGGAGCTATGCCACCGACTATATCATCAGGAATGTGCCACAGCATAATGGCACATATTGCCATGATGCTGACGATACATTGATTTGTATCGTATCCGGCAATCCCTGCCTCTCGTTTCCAGTCACCTCCCGAAACCCGGCTAGTAACCGCCAGTATCCCCGGCTTTAATATGTAAAATGCACACACGTACACGATTCCGGCGACGATTCCCCTGCCGACACCCACAGCCCATCCACTATCCGAAAATACAGTTTCAACTATCAATGCTGCAAGCGCGATTGGAAGCACTCCCTCATTCCCATCAGCAGCCGACCTGCCTCTCTGACCTTCCCGTTTTCTCCTTATATCACACATCTTCATTATAAATAGCACACATGCCAAAAGCAGCATATACCTTCTACACACATTCACTGCTACATCCCCAGAATGTTCCACGATCCCATTTTCAATATATGGCATACCCAAAAGTCCAAATGCTCCCAGGGTAATCCCCCCTGCCGCACACACATACAGGAGCAGATAGCTGCCGCCCATCAGACAGCATGCCGCATATATGGCAGCGGCAAACGGAGCCATACGGCACACCACAAATGCTCCGCCAGCAATACACAGAAGCGTCATAACTCCCGTCCTGATTCCCGAATTGATTCTTTCCCTCATATAATATACAGCCTCCTGTTTCACGTTGATAGTGAACAACAGTATAGACGGCTCATATGTAAAAAAATAGCGAATGCTGAGATCAGCATCCGCTTTATTGTGATATTATTCTAAAAATTATTCTTTTAAATCAGTCCTTTGATAAGTAATTCCTTTGATGAATTATTCCTTTGGCTTGATGACTATCTCATCCGGGTAAACAAGACCAAGCTGTGATCTCGCCACATCCTCGACATACTCATCAGTCTTCATATACTCTTCCTTCTCCTCAAGCTCCTTGTGCTTCTGCTTGGCATCGTCAAGCTGTTCCTGAAGCTCCTCAGCCTGCACCTGAAGTTCCTTCTTCTGTGTTTCAAGAGTCCTTGCCTTGTACATGACCACACCAGCAAGCAGCGCCAGACAGCAAATAACAGTTATCACGCCTATTCTACTGGATATTTTGTTTTTTGAACCCGTTCTGCCAGTTCTCTTGCTCATCAGGAAATCCCCTCTTACTCATTGATATCTTTACGTTAAATCTGTTGGATTCTCATATTTACTGATATTTCTTGCTATTTCTTGTAATAATATACAAAAAAATTGTATCCGAACAAACATATTGACATAATTTTACTATTTAAGACTAATTATGTCAACGCACTTTTGCCTCTCACATTTTCACATTATTCTAATCCTTGTTTTTTCTGTACAATATATAGTCCGCCATTTTCGACGCAACCCAATTTATTGTGTAAAAAGTAATTAAAAAACCTGAAAAAAATCCTAAAAAAATATATAACCTTATCCTTCCACCACAACATATGTAATTGAGCGCAATTATAGCAACACTTAATACTAACCAAAGTGCAAGATCGCAGAACCAGGTCACAATTTTGCCTGACCTTAGAAGCTTTCTGAGTCCTCCAAACACTACTCCAACGATCCCCATCGCTGCTCCCACCATCAGACAGAGCACATACCCTTCGGCCTGGATGCGCACGAATTCACTGATCATTTGAACAGGCTCTTGAGAGACAGAGCTCCCTCCTTTTCCCCGGAATACACCATCGTGTTGAAATTTCCTGTGAGTTCCAATATTCCCTTGTCAAGGTCCAGAGTGCTTGCCTGCATATTCTTACCCGTTATCTTCAGTTTCCCCTGCTCCGTCACCAGAAGCACAAGATCAGTATCTATAGATATGACCTTTGTCACGCCGGTCATGGACATGCTGTTTCTATTGTCGATTATGAGCTTATGTGGCTTGTTCTTATTTGCTGCTTCCGCCATACTTAGAAACCTTTTTAAGATGCTTAATAAACTATATGAGGGCATAAAAAAAATATACCGGAATAACTTTCGTATATTCCGGCATATTTTTACACATACTCAAACATGTTATACATATTCAAACATATCTTTCGCATCTTCCTTTTTGGTGGAATCTGCGATCATGGTAACTCTGACCTTCACAGTCTTATTGCCAAATGCTATCTCGATAACATCCCCAACCTTGACCTCCGTTCCGGCCTTTGCCACCTTATCGTTCACCATAACCCGCCCGGCATCACATGCCTCGTTGGCCACAGTTCTCCTCTTAATAATTCTGGATACTTTAAGATACTTATCAAGTCTCATCTCAAACCTTCAGATTAGTTGATTGAATCCTTTAATGCCTTTCCAGCCTTGAACTTAGGAGCCTTTGAAGCAGCGATTGTCATTGTCTCGCCAGTTCTTGGGTTTCTTCCCTCTCTAGCTGGTCTCTCTGATACCTCAAATGTACCAAATCCAACTAACTGAATCTTCTCACCTTTCTTTAACTCGTCTGCTACAACATCAGTGAATGCCTTTAATGCTGCCTCAGCGTCCTTCTTTGATAATTTTGTCTTCTCAGCGATTGCTGCTACTAATTCTGTCTTATTCATCAGAAAATTCCTCCTTATTATGTTTAATAACTCTCCATATGCTGTACATTCACAATCTAAACCCTAATGTACAATCTTATGAGTTCAACATGTATAGTTATACCTAAAATGGCTATATTTGTCAAGGAAAATAAGGGATTTCAAGGCTGAAACCCCTTGATTTTACTTACTTTTTGCCAGTTTATGACCCATGGCTCTAACCTTCCATCTGTTTGCCCAAAAAAGAGGCTGCAATAGCCGCTGCTTTTTGCTCAATATCACCTATTTTGTGGCTACTGTCCCTCACCATGACTATGACAGATCCTATCGCATCCCCCTCCGCTATTATGGTCTGTATGACCTGCCCATCACACTCCATACCGTCTACGGTTATACGGACAAATCCAGGCTCTCCTTTTCTCGCCACTATCATCTTCCTGTCACTTATGACATCTTCTAGCTCTCGGTGAAGCTCCTTTCCAAGCATATATTTCTTGGGAATTCCCGCTACTGCAATGACCGAATCCCTGTCGGTTATCGCAACGGGAAGCCCCAGACTCTGCGATACCGCGTCCACATACTGCTGCGCAAATACCGCCAAATCCGCCATCGGAGAATACTTTTTTAGCATGATCTCACCATCGTTTCCCATAAATATCTCTAACGGGTCGCCCTCCTTGATTCTTAGAACCTTTCTTATCTCCTTTGGCACCACGAGGCGTCCCAAATTATCAATTCTGCGAATAATACCTGTCGCCTTCATATTCCGTATCAATCCTCCATCACATGTTAAATTATTGCTTTGGAGTTATTATGTGGAATTTTTATTAAATTATTCTTTATAATATGCCCGCCAGAGTCATCTTAAGATCCTCTGCATTTATAGGCTTTGCTATATGCCCATTCATACCTGCATCAAATGCCTGTTTCCTGTCCTCTGCAAATGCATTTGCTGTCATAGCAATTATCGGTATTTCTGAAAGTCTCTTATCTTCAAACTGCCTTATAATTCTTGTTGCCTCATAGCCGTCCATGTTCGGCATCTGGATATCCATGAGAACCATGTCGTAATATCCCGGTTCAGAACCTTTCAAAACATCTACACATTGGATGCCATCGCATGCCCTATCCACGGTCATACCCGTCCCGGCTAGAATAGTCTGGGCAATCTCTGCATTCAGGTCATTGTCCTCCACCAGCAGTATCCTCTTACCTCTGAAAGAATAATCTTCTGTAGATTTTACCACCTCTCTGTTTTCTGCAGCAATTTCCGCAATCTTGTGTTCCAGTGTGACCGTGAACGTTGTGCCTACCCCCTGCTTGCTCTGTACATCTATGGTTCCGCCCATGAGGTCGACTATCTTCTTCACTATAGCCATGCCGAGCCCCGTTCCAAACTGGCCACTCTCCGTGGAGGTCTGTGCCCTTGTAAAATCCTCAAATATGTGTTCAAGGAACTCCTCCGACATTCCTATTCCAGTGTCCTTAACAGTCGTCTGTATCCTCGCATATCCATCACGGTCACACGGGATCTCCTCTATCCTGACTGCTACACTGTCCCCCGGAAGTGAATATTTATACGCATTGTTAATTATATTCATGAGGATCTCTTTCAACTTGACAACATCACACTTGATATTGTTGTGTTTGACGTTGACATCCCATATGAAGTCAATGTGCTTCTCCTTCATCTGAGCCTCAAAAATCCAGTAAACCGCATCAAGACTCTTCTCCACAGATATATCCCTCTCATCTAGATCAGACCTTCCGCTCTCTATACGTGCCATCTCAAGCACGTTGTTGATAAGTGAGAGCAGATAGTCGCTGGACGACTTTATCTTACCTATATAGTCCCTTGCTTTTTTCTCGTCCCCAAGATTTTCGCCGAGAAGGTCTGTAAATCCGATAATAGCATTCATAGGAGTTCTTATATCGTGCGACATAGAATTCAGGAACACAGTCTTGGCGCTGTTCGCCTTATTTGCCATGTCAAGCGCCTCCTCAAGCTCACGCTTGGACTTTTCCAGCATCGCAAGCTTCTCAACTTTCCGGATATCCTCCATACACAGCTCCATGTACACAAATATCGCCGACAGGGTAAGACCTGCAAGTATGTAAGAGCCACCAGCTATTACTTGAAGTACAGAACATATCAAAGCCGGTATTAAGGCAATTGTCATGATGACCGCCGATCTCTTCTCCTTTCTCGTTATTGAATATGCCACCGCACTTACAAGCGTGACGACTACATAGGTATATGGAAATACTATCTGGAGCGCGAACAAAGTCCCCCTGTGGTACACTCCCGCATCGTCTGCGTAAAACAGCCAGTGCGTCCACCACGATGCTATGCTGAGCACTGTTATAAGGACAAGCGGAACAATCCCGAACAATCTCACAAGCTTTGATTTGATGAGAAATGAGTCCTGTACGTGTTCAAAAAAAACAAACCATTCATAGGTGACAAACGTCTCCGCTATCATAAAAGCACTGTTTAGAACAAACACTGTTATCTGCGACATATGTGCAAGTCCCGCGTCAATCATTCGCACAGGTATATTTATTATCTGGAAAATTATGATTCCAACCACAAAATGAGAAAACCGCCTGATGAGTTGGTTATTCCTCTGAAAGAAACATCGAAGCCCTATATAGATCATTATGACAAGTATGGCGTACTCACATGCCATAGTCTGTAAGCATTGTATCATCACTATCCCCCCTTATCGACATATAAAAAACTGTTTTCTCAGAAATCCCTTACATACAACTATATTTATTGTTTCCCACCCCACAGCGATGCCAGCATCTCCTCTAATTTGCCTATATTCACAGGCTTTGACAGATGCCCATTCATTCCGCTTGCCATGGATCTTTTCACATCGTCATCAAATGCATTCGCACTCATGGCAACTATCGGAACAGTTTTGCAATACTGCCTGTCCATGTGTCTTATGGTTCTTGCCGCCTCAAGTCCATCCATCACAGGCATCATGATATCCATAAGGATCAGATCATAATAACCATCAGACACTTCCTCGACACGCTGAACAGCCTCCTGCCCATCACGTGCCTCCTCAACGGTCATGCCTCTCTCCTCAAGGATCATCTTTATTATCTCCATATTGAGTTCATTATCCTCAACTGCCAAGATCCTGCGTCCTGAGAAGTTGGCACGCTCAGCTGTATTCTTCTCCACAATGTCACCTTCAGGAACTCTCTCCAGTCTCACGGTAAAGCTGAAGCAGCTTCCCTTTCCCACTTCGCTCGCAACCTTTATATCTGAATCCATCATATGTACAAGTCTGCTGCTTATGGCAAGGCCAAGTCCTGTACCCTGCTTTCTCGCATTTGCCGAGTCGTCAGCCTGCTCAAACCGCTGGAATATAAGCTGCTGCTTGCTCTCTGGGATTCCGATGCCATTATCCTTTACCGCAAAGTATATATCTGAGTGCTTCTCATCAACAGGCAGTTCCTTGACAGTCAAGTCGACATGTCCCCCAAGATTGGAATACTTCACCGCATTGCTCAGAAGATTTACAAGGATCTGATTGAGCCTGAGCTCGTCACCGTAGTACCAGTCATGAAGAAGGGTGATATTCTGCACAAACGTAATATCCTTCTCATTCATCTTGGCATCCATGATAGAATCTATATTCTTCATCATATCAGGAATGCTGCACTTGTCTATAACAAGTTTCATCTTGCCACTCTCAATCTTGGACATATCCAGGACATCGTTGAGTATGCCCAGAAGGTATCCGGATGCACTGTCTATCTTCTTCAGACATTCGATACGCTTGTCCTCAGTCTGGTCAGGGCGCAACGCCACCTCAGTCATTCCGATGATTCCATTCATAGGCGTTCTGATCTCATGTGACATTCTGGCAAGGAAGTCTGACTTTGCCTGGGCTGACAGATCATGTCGCTGCATGTTGATCCTGTTCTGTATTATCGACAACATTTCCTCGAACATCTTCGTCTCGGCATCATCACGCAGTATGCCGCCGTCCATACCTATAAAGAACAAGCTTCCACTGTACTGACCATTGTCCATCATGTGATACACTACCCCAGTCTTTCCTTTAGCAAATTCTCCGTACACCGGATCGTCCCCGCTCTCCTGATCTAATATCAGCACCATCTGGAAAGTGTTTCTAGCTGCAAATCTCTCGTAATCACTGTCAGCGCAGTGGACTATGCCCTCCCAGCTGATACCATCCGATCTCCACTGATAAGTCCTGCTGTTAGACATATATTCCTTATTGAATCTGGTAATGATCACATTTGTGACATGATATTTCTCCTCAAGTTTTAGCGCAAGCATATCCATAGATACCCTTGCCTCAGTTCCCCTGTCGAACAGATTCAGTGCTATCGACGAGAGGCTCAGCTGATCCAGCCTGTCAACCGAATCTATCCCACACAGACATACTCTGCCTGCATCTTTCATATCGCTGTGGGATATATTCTGATAAATCTCATCCCTGCAGTTCTTTTTCTTTGCCACTGTAAGAGCCAGCTTCGCCTGGTCAAAGATCTCCTGAGTCGTAATTTTCTCATCTTCCGCATACGTGAGTCCTGATCTGAAATCAAGCTCCAGATAATTGTCATTGGTGAGATTGCCCATCTCATCACGCAGTCTTTCCACAAGCTCTGTGGCATTTTCAGCGTCCACTCCCGGGAACCACAAAAGCATCTGGTCTGCACCCGCTCTTATAAATACCGCGTTCTCTATATCCAGCGCATTGCTTATATCTATTATGAGAGCCGCAAATTTTTCAATCACTATATCGCCAAATATCAAGCCATATTTTTCATTTATACGTGAGAACTTCTCTATGTCAGTTATGACCATTGTTCCCCTGCATTCAGTCTGCCTTGAATTCTGAATCGCTCCCATGCCATGGCCAAGTCTGTAAAATGATGTCAGCACATCATATATCTGCTCATTCTGCTGAGTCTCCTCAAGAAACTTTCTCTGGTTTATGTTATGGATACAGCCAACTATTCTGTCTTTATTGCCATTTTCATCATTTATAACTGTGCCTCTGAGTTCTACCCACTCATATTCACTGTCATCATCCGATTTCAATCTGAATTCAACGCAAAGCCTGCTGTCCGCATTTCGTGCTGCATCAAATAGTCTTCTCTTGTCCAAAGGATGTACTGCATCATTGTTCAAGAATTCCGGGTGTTTCTTACAATCCCAAGTGCCATCGTTACTGCCTGTATTTACAAGCTCAAGTTTCTGGTCCGTCTTATTGTAGGTAAAGAATACATCCTGTGAACTTTCAACTGCAATCCTGTATCTTTCTTTCTCCTCTATGATCTGCACTTCGATCTGTTTCTGTGCATCCGCAAGATTCTCTATCACATCGTGCAGCTCATCAACCTCCACTATATCAGATATCTTGAATCTGTGTATGCCCTCAACACCGCCTCGTACACTCTCCATCAATCGGTAAACCGGCTTTGTCACATATCTCGACAATATAAGTACCAGAACCGTCGCCATAAGCACGCTGACAAGTACAGATATACATATAATACGGAATAAGGCATCTCCCATTCCATACACAGAATCCTCTTTCACGAATCCACACAGAACCCATGATGTATCAGTGTACGGCACATTTGCGCTGTACAGATCAATTGCCTTTTCCACGGCATATATATCCTGCTTACCCGCCTTCACGCCATCAACCTTTGATATGTTATCTTTTTGCTGTGTGAGTGTAAAGCTCCTGGTATCTCTGGATACAGCATCGTACAGCGTACCCTTGCCAGCTATAGCATGATATATACCATCACCATCCTTTATGGCAAGTGCGTACCCTGCATTCAGATTGCTGTCAAGGCTGCTTACCGTGAAATAGCTCTCAAGATAGCTGACACTTATCTCTATCCCCACCACTCCATATATGGTGTCGCCGTACCTGAGCGGCACAGTGTATGTTATCATATGGTGATTGTCCATACTGCTATCCTCAAGAACAAACGGTTTAGACCAGTATCCCAGATCTACCATCCTTGCACCGAAATGTTCCATGGCAGCCTCGTATGGGATATAGAAGAAATCATCACATGATCTGCGTCCGCTTCCATCAAATGTGAAATCCGTGGTCCAGGCACTGTCAAGGGATATTGACCAGTTCTGGGAAAGTTCCTTGCTGCCCCTCTCAAGAAGAAGGTCTGTGTTGGATGCCGTCTTATTCTGTGGGTCAGAGTCACGTATAAAGAATCCTCTGTAATTTGCTCTGTTCTGAAGCTTCTGTTCATTTGCAAGTATGAGAAACACTCCCGATGTGGTGTTGTACTGGAGTGCATCCACCATATCAGGAAAAGTCTGGTTAAGATATTGCATCTGTGCATTGTCATCCTGCAGGAATTTCTTTATATCTATCCCCTGATCATCAAGCACCTGTGAAAGTGTATCGTTTAATAGATCCTGCTCCTTGTATATGGATCTCCAGTGCTCTACCATATCATTTTCAAGCACGACCTGTCTGTTCTCAACAGTGTGATTATCCAGATCTATCACATTTCCAGACATTTTTGATCGTATTCCGCTGAATATCATTGCAAGCAATGGCACAAGCCCCTGAGCCACAATAACCGCAATTACTGGCACGAGGAATATCGTCATCAGTCTCTTTTTTCTATTCATAATGTACCATCCCCCCCCTTCTGGAAATAACCAGACAGCCCTACTGCTCTCCGACAGCCTCTTGGAGTGCGCTGCTAAATCCATCGTACCACTCGTCAAATGCCTCGTCAGATGTGCATTTCTCGATCACAGCCTTTCTCGACTCATCATCTGATGCCGCTGCAACCTCTTTTCTTGCCGCATCTGCCGCATCTGACATATTATAGTTTAGAACATTTCTGGCATCATATCCATTGTCAAAGTTCTTTGTGGTATAAAACATGGTACTGTCAAACTCATTCATTACCTTCTTTATGCACTCATATGCCTTGTCATTGACCTCTATACTGTCCTCTTCTATAATCTTGTCAAGTTCATCTATGCTATTTGCCTCTTTCAAAACAGGCAAATAGCCTGAATCGCATATAAACTTAAGGTTATTCTCCTTCTCTGTGAACCATTTGAGAAACTCACATGATGCGTACTCATGCTCCTTGTCAGATTTGGTCACCGCCATTCCGGCACCCTGCTGAACCTTGTAGTCCTCTCCTCCAGCCATGACGGGAGCATCCAGAACTACATATCCTATAGGGTATGACATATCATCTGTCTCCACCTTATCCGGGAAATAGAATGTAGAAGATGTTGACCCTGTATATGCGATGATATCGCCGGTCTTCACATCATCAGAACGGAATTTGCCATACGCTGCAAAGTACCCCTTTACATATGGCACGTAATAATTATCCCATAATCTCTTTATAAGGTCTTTATCTATGTTGAATGTTACCTTGCTGTCTTTAACCTCAAATATCTCTCTGCCCATCTGTTTCATGCCTATTACAAAATAATTTGCCATGGCATCTCTGCCGTAGAATGCCTTTCCATCGTTTGTAACATCCGGAGTCTGAGCATCTGTCCAGTTATAATACTTCTCTGCAACGGATACCACACCCTCTATGGTAGCCAGTTCATCGAGACTGCTGCCAGTTGCTGAGGCAAATTTATCCCAATCTGTCTTGTTGATCATCATTATCTCTGTGGACTTTGCAACCGGAAGAAGATATAGTGAGTCGTCCTGGGTAAAGTAACCTTCCTGAATATATGAATCCACATATTTTGAGAGCTCCTCATCAGAAAAAGATCAGTGAGCTTGTCTTCCCTCTGAACTGCATATGCTGTATCCGCATATGATGAGAATATATCCGGAAGATCCTCAGCGCCAACAGTTCCCGACAGTGATTCACTGACAGCCTGTTCAAGATCTGACACAGATCCATAACTATAACTCTCCACATAGATTCCCTCATCCTTACCCTTTGTGGCATTAAATGTATCTACCAAAGAGTCAAATGTGGCCTGCTGCGTACCGTTGTAATAGTGCCAGACTTTTATGGATACCGGATGCTCCGGATCCAGCCGGGCCTTCTGGGTTCCATCTTTTCCACTGCTGCCGCAGCCTGAAAGCATTGCAATTGACATGACCGCTGCCATGATCCTGGCGATCACTCTCTTCTTCATATTATTCTCCTCCTGATCTTCCTCAGACACGTGGATCAGCCCACATTTTTAAGTGCGTTCACCGTTATATCATACTGTTCTCTTACTTTCTCGAATAGTTCGTCAGCCCCATCAAGCGACCTTCCCCTGAGCTTTTCCGTAAGATCTGAGCTCACTGTATAAAGATTCTTTAGTCCAAGGTTCAGGCACACACCCTTAAGTGTATGCGCTGCACGGAATGCATTCTCTGCATTCTTCTCTGCAAGCGCCCCCTTCAGGTTACTATAGCTATCGTCTTCCAAAAACTTAAGCGCAAATCTCTCTATAAGCTTTTCACTTCCAAGTCTGCCAAGCACATCCTCAAAATCTGCTCCTATTGAATCGTAACACTCCTTTATATTCATAACTGTCTCTCCCATCTTTCTATATGTCTTTCTGTATATCTTTTTTATAAACCTGTTTATAACCATATCAAGCAGCCTGTCTTGTTCCTCCAGACCGAAGTGGTCTGTGTAATATTAGCCAACTACTATGCATCTGCCTTCTTCATATCATGTCTGCACGCAAGCTCCTCAAAATCCTGTCTGGACTCCTTGAAACACTCTATCAGCCTCGGTGAAAATGTTCCACACTCTCCGTCAAGTATCATCTGAAATGCTTTATCCTTGGCTATTGCTTTCTTGTATACCCGTTCACTTACCAGAGCATCATACACATCCGCTATAGACACAAGCTGGGCAGATATCGGTATCTCCTCGCCCACAAGTCTATCAGGATAACCCTTGCCGTCATATCTTTCATGGTGATGACGACATATCTCGTAACTCACCTTCTCATAATCCTCACTCCACGTTCCAGCAATCTGAGTCAATATCTCACAGCCCTTTGTGGTGTGAGTCTTCATATACTCAAACTCATCGGTGGTAAGCTTGCCTGGTTTTAACAGCACGCTGTCCTTGATGGAAATCTTGCCCACGTCATGAAGGGCACTGGCTGAAACTATCACCTCTATCTTATCCTGCGTCAATCCATACTCAGGATACTTCTCCGCAGCTTTCTCAGCAAGTATCCTTGTAAATCCTTTGACTCTCTTGATATGCTCCCCACTCTCTAAATTTCTGTACTCAACCACTGTACCTAACACATCCACTATCTTCTCATTTGTCTCTCGTATCTTTTCTGCCTGAGCCTGAAGCAGTTTATTCTTCTCTCTAAGATCTCTTGTCTGAAGCTTAACCTTGTCCTCAAGATGGTTTTTGTACATGAATAGATCAGCCGCGTTCTTAACTCGTCTCCTGACTGTCACGCTGTCAAAAGGTTTTCTGACGAAGTCCGAAACTCCCATGTCAAGACATTTAACCTCAACGTCCCTTGTTGATTCTGCACTTATTACTATGACCGGTATCCTGTCTATAAGTCCTGTGTTCTTCATATAATCAAGAACCGCATACCCATCTACATTCGGCATGATGAGATCCAGAAGCATTGCTGATATATCCCCATTGTCATTCTTCAGAATCTCGATTGTCCTCTCTCCATCCGCTGCCTGCACGATGTCATATTGATCGCCAAGTGCCACAGCTAAGATCTCTCTGTTCAGTTCGATGTCATCAACTATCAAAACTTTTTCTCTCATTATGATTCTCTCCTCTGATTCATCCATCGAATCCTCTTATAATAAATAAAGTAAAATCTTCACAATCATCCACAATAATTTTAGAAGCTATTAATAATATTGTCTATGGAATTAATTACTATTTATATAGCTTTTTAGTCCACTTACGAGTAAAATTGTCATAAAGGGACAAATACGATGAGCATTTAGAACAAAGAAACCATTATGAAGGGGGAATATTTTATGGATAATTTTGTAATTCTGCAACAGATGTTCGCCATAGACAGAGCTCAGAACCGGGCCGAACTCAGGTCATCCATACAGACTCTGCTCAGGATAATCGGCAGCTACACAAAATCTGAGCGAGTTTATATATTTGACAAGGACGAATCCACCGGTGACTTCTGCAACTCCTACGAATGGTGTGCTGAGAATGTGAAACCATTTATAGAGGATCTTCAGTCAGTACATCCAAACGACATGCCATATTGGCTGAATGCCTTTGAACGGGGCGACAGTGTCATAATCGATGATGTCAATGACGTAAAGGATATCATGCCATCTGAATATAGATTATTAACTCTCCAGAATATACACTCAGAGATTTCATTTCCTATATTCTACAAGAATGAGCTCCGGGGCTTTATAGGCGTTGACAATCCGCACATCAATGAATCTGAATCATTCCTCACCCTCCTTGGAGTTGTGGGCGGTCACCTTGGAAATGTCCGGGAATCACTCAGGATGACAGAGCTGCTTGAACAGCGCAACCGCTCTTTGGAGAAAAGCCTTATGGATATCGAACGCGACCAGAAGTTTCTGTCCATACTCAGCACAGATTACATATCCGTCTACTGCGTGGACTTAAATCTTGACACCATTGAACCACTGAAACTTGACTCCACGGCAAATGCGGCAAAGATAAGTGATCTGAAGGCCGGCAATGCAAAGTGCTATTCCGCCCTCATAAAATCATATTACGACAATTATGTCATAAAGTCTGCATCGCCAAATTTCCTTGAGCAGCTCGGCATCGAACACCTGAAAAGCCATATATCGATAAATGGCAGACTGTCATTCAGATATCAGGTCACACCGAACTCCGTGGGGCAGGAGTACTTTGAGGCAGAGGTCTTCCCGTTTGACTTTGGATCCGACTCAAAAGTCTTGATCGGTTTCAAGAACATAGATGACCTTATCTCCTATGAACAGAACTCCAGAAGACAGCTGCAGGAGGCTCTCGATGAGGCAACACTCAACAATGAGATCATATCTGCCATAAGTAAGATTTACTTTTCCATATACCGGATCGACCTCGCACTGGATATGTACGAAGAAGTCTCAAGCGACAATGAGGTTCACAGACTTACAGGACGCATGGGCAGGGCATCAGCCAAGATGAAGGAACTGTGCCACCGCTTTGTAGTACCAGAATATCAGGACAAAATACTTCAGTTCTTTGATCTCTCAACTATACCGGAGAGACTGCACACCGAGGAGACCATAGCTATGGATTACCTCTCCAACGACGGTAACTGGCATTCTGCCCGTTTTATAGTACAGAAGAGAGATTCTTCAGGCAACGTGACCAGCATACTTTATGCCACCCGTCTTATCAGTGAGCAAAAGCGCCGTGAGCAGAGCTGGATGCTGCTCGCAGAGGAAGCCAACAGGGCAAATGAAGCAAAATCAGAATTTCTGTCAAAGATCGCACACGACATAAGAACACCTATGAACGCAGTGATGGGATTTGCGGATATAGCAAAAAATTGCCCAGACAACTCACCAAAGGTATGTGATGCACTAAAAAAGCTTACCACATCCGGAAAATATATCGAACAGCTTGTGAGCAATATACTGAATATTACCAGTCTTGAGGACGGCAGACAGAAACTCAACCCCGTCGAGACGTCCGTATCAGGGATCAGCAGCACCCTGAGTCATATATTTGCCCAGGAGCTTATGAACGACGAACTGAACATAACCTTCAGCTGCCACGATATACTCTATGAATACGTGATGGCAGACGGCTTGAAACTTAAACAGATATATTCCAACCTGCTGTCTAACTCCATAAAATTCACACCAGCAGGAGGTGACATAACTTTTGATCTCTACGAGGAGCGCATTGACAACTCAAACAATATACGCCTTGTTGCACGAATAAGTGACACGGGAATTGGAATAAAGCCGGAATTTCAGGCTGATATGTTCAGCAAGTTTACCCGCGAGACAGACACCCGAATAAACAATGTGAGGGGAAGCGGACTTGGACTTGCCATAGTAAAAGAGCTTGTAGATCTGATGAAGGGAGATATAGAAGTTAACAGTTCTGTGGGAAAGGGAACGTCTATCACTATCACTGTGGAAGTTCCTTTCATCATCAAAGATGATCTCTGGACCGGCGACCGCGATTATGCCACGGATATAACATCCGTATGTTCCGGCATGCATCTTCTGGTAGCAGAAGACAACGAACTTAACTACGAGGTGATATCTGAGCTTCTAGGCATGAATGGAATTTCCTGCGAGCGGGCAGAAGACGGTGCAATATGTGTGGACAAATTCAAAGCCGCAGCCCCTGGCACTTACAACGGAATCCTTATGGATCTTCAGATGCCTGTTATGGACGGCATCGCGGCATCCTGTGCCATAAGGGAACTTGACCACCCTGATGCCAAGCAGATCCCTATAATCGCGATCACGGCAAATGCTTTCGCAAAGGACATTGAGAGATGCCGCCTGGCGGGTATGAATGAACACTTATCCAAGCCACTGAACATAAGAAGACTTATAAGTATCCTTTCAAAGTTCAAATAATATTAATGTTCAGATAATATCAACATAAAAACATAAACCTAAGAATAGGGGGTATCCGTGGATACCCCCTATCTTATTTCTTGTTCATGATAGCGTCTATAGACTTTATGCACGCGCTCCTTATCCCTGACTCTTCAAGGGATGCCACACCGCAAATGGTCGTACCTGAAGGTGAGCACACATTATCCTTTAACACTCCCGGATGTTCCCCGGTCTCCAGCTGTAGTTTTGCTGATCCAAGGATCATCTGTGATATCAGTCTGTACGCCGTCTGTCTTGGAACTCCGTACTTTACAGCCGCATCGGCGTATCCCTCTATAAATAAATCCACAAATGCAGGTCCGCATCCAGTAACAGCACCGCCTATTCCCATGAGATTTGAAGGAAGCTCCTCAACTATTCCAACGGCTGCAAACAGATCCTTTATCTGTGCACGTTCTTCCTCCTCAAGTGAGTTCTGCGCCTCAAAGAGCATGACACCCTCATACACCATGGCTGGTGTATTCGGCATCACAAACTGAACCCTCACTGAACTGTCAAAATACTCGCTGTACTTCTTAAAATCCCATCCTGCAGCCACAGACACCAGAGCCTTTCCGTGAAGTTTCTCTCCGATCTCCACCAGGACATCATTTATCTGGTAGGGCTTACATGCCATGATGACAGTGTCCACAGCATCCACCAGCTCCGAAAGTGATCTGCACGGAGTAAATCCATATTTCTCCGCATTGCCGAGCAATTTGTCATAGTGCGGTGCATATGCATACACATCTCCCGCCGCTACCTTGCCAGAATTAACAAATCCTGCACAGAGTGCCTGTGCCATATTTCCCATACCTATAAACCCTAATTTGTCCATAACGATCTCCTCCGGTTTGTTGTATTGTTGATATCCTTTATCTGAGACAACTGATGCTACTGCAGCACGCCGCTTATCGTGGCTGCTACATCTTCATCACCTATGAGTGATATGTTGTTGATACAGATAAGATCATCTGCCTGCTTTTCCTTAACAAAGTCTATTACATTAACATTTGAATATCTGTAGTCCAATATATATATAGTGGAATAATGATCCACTAGGAACGGTATGAACGCATTTCCATATGATTCTTTCATCACCACGCACGTCGATCCATCAGTGACTTTTGGATTCTCTATCACTGCCATCGGTGTATCTCCGCCGACAAATGTCGAGTACAGGGTACCCTTATCCCAACCATTGACATCCATTATAACGTTCCACTTCTGCTCTGAACCATCATCATTCCAGTAAGTCATATCATTTGTTCCTATAGGTTCATAAGCATATATGGTATCAGGGTTCTTCTTCATATCTGAATTCTGGAGGGTATTGTAGAAGCTGCCAAGGAACCCCTTAAATATATCTTTTTTTCTCTTATCAAGCGGTATCTCTGTTATGCCCTTGGTCTTGCAAAACTCCTCATATGCGTAGAAAGCTCCGTCCGCCGTCCAGTGATGGTCACTCCTGAAGTAGATATATTCATCATTGTGCTCTTTGAGTGTATCGAATATATCCACAGTTTTTACGCCCTGCATCATACTATAGTAATATTCTATCGCCTGCTTCTGGTCAGAGCCCCCAAGTTTTGCAAGATCGTCATCTGGAAGGAGCACTCCTGAATTGTTTGGCACAAGTATGTCGTATACATCTGCCACACCAGAAAGCTTTGATGCCGCATTGTTCATCGCATTTATATACTCAGTGGCAGAATCCTGTACAAAGTAATACAGGCTGTACGCCGCGCCATCTTTCACATAGAGGTTATCCTGGAGCTGCTTCTGGAACGCAGCATCCATGGCCTTCGAATCAGGTGGATCAACGGTCTGCACTGTTCCGTCTTCCGTAGAGGCATCCTTATTCACCTTGGAACCTGTCTTGCTTGCAGGAAGTCCGATCTCTGGATCCTCGGTTGTCACCTCGGTAGTTGTCGCCGTTGTCTGGGAGTTCTGCTTCTTTTCATTCTCATCAGTCTCTGGGATATCATCGCCCTTAGTGTTTCCGCCAACCATCTGGGTTCCAGTCTCTATGCCATAAAGTGACTTGAGTCCCTGATCCGCCGCCACAAGTTTATCTCTCATCGGATATGTGTCTGAGTACCACAATGACACACCTTCAAAATACGAACCGTCAAGAAATGATGTTATCGTAAACGATGGGAATTTAGCCAATTCCCTTTTTTCTGTCATAGACTTTTTTGGTCTTACGAAGAACAGCAGACCGATAAACGCTCCGACCGCCATTATCGCCGCAAATGCCAGAACCCCGATCGCCCTGAACTTCCTGATCTTCATTTTCTGGCTTCTGGAATATCTTCTCACATACCGTCTTCTGCTACGGTTGATATTTTGTCTTGAACTATTTCCTGAATTTCTTCTATTCATATCATATCCACTCAAATCTACTTTCGTCTCCCCGCCTGAGTATACCAACACAGACCGAGATCTAATATACAATTTCTTTAAATCAATAAGTCTCTATAACCAACTGTTTTTCTACCCATCCTTCCTAGAACTGGAAGTACAGGAACGGATTGTAGCTCGCGCCAACCAACGCCAACACTGACACTATCAGAAGTATGGCAGGTGTTATCATCTCCAGCACATTATGCACGTTAAACACCAGCGCATTCTCCTTGCCCATCTCTATCATTGTCTTTCTGAATCTCTTGCCCAGATTGGTACATGCCACTCCTGCAAATATAAGGAAGAAAATGTTCTTGAGGAACACGGTTCCAAGCGCCATATTTGCAAATCCTGAAGTGCCAACTCCGAACATTCCTGCAAGCACAGTACCAAGCTCAGAAAGATTCTCAAACCTAAATATCGTCCAGCCAAACAGGATGACAAGCAATGTATATATGTGTGATGCCACAGGTCCAAATCTTCCGCCGAGGAAGAACTTCTCAAGGAGCAGGAACGCTAGATAGTAAAGCCCCCAAAATATATAGTTCCAACTCGCGCCGTGCCACATTCCGGTAAGGAACCACACTATCGCCATGTTTCTTATGTATTTGGCAGTGCTGCACCTGTTGCCGCCGAGCGGTATGTACACATAATCCCTGAAAAATGAGCTAAGTGATATATGCCATCTTCTCCAGAAATTATTTACTGAGTTTGCCATGTATGGATAGTTGAAATTCTCATCATAATGAAAACCAACCATTCTGCCCATTCCTATAGCCATATCTGAATATGCCGAAAAATCCAAATATATCTGCATCATATACGCGATCATTCCTATCCACATTCCAAGTGTCGTCTGTGCCTTGAGGCTTTCAACACCGGCTGGGAGAAGTGTATCGGCGATGCTTGCACAGGAATTGGCAAGTATTGCTTTCTTGGCAAGTCCCACCGTAAATCGTCTGACACCCATATATATGTCATTTTCTGTTATCTTTCTATTGTCTATCTCATCAGCTATTGTCTCGTATCTAACGATAGGTCCCGCTATGCACTGGTGAAAAAGGCTTGAGTACAGAAGAAGCTTCCAGAACTCTCTCTGCGGTCTCACCTGGTTTCTATACACATCCACCACATATGATATGAGCTGGAATGTGTAGAATGATATTCCTATAGGAAGCACCAGCTCCGGCACCACCTTTGGAACGCCAAATATCATTTTAAAATTGCCGAAAAAGAAACCGAGATACTTAAATATAGCCAGGCAGCCAAGCATCACCACAATATCACAAACCAAATAGAACTTCTCAGATCTCTTTGTATATCCAGTTCTCGCCTCGTCGATCTTAAGCGCAAATATCCAGCTCACCAGAGTTTCGCCGGCCAGCAGCAGCAGATATCTCGGACCACCCCATGCGTAGAACACTAATGAAAATATGAGAAGCACCTTATTGCGTTTCTCCTTTGGGACTGCAAAATATACTATGAGATTGGCAGTCAAAAATACAAATAAAAATATCAAACTTGAAAAAACCATACTTATTATCTCCAAAAAAGCTTTCTAAAAATCACTTAATCGGCAGTATTATACTTCACAGCAGACTTTATCTCAACATAAAAAACATAAATATATCGGCAGATCTACAAGTCTACAGTCTGAACCTCTCTGTCCCTGGCCATTCCATTTATAAGAAAGCTGACCCTGCCATTGCCTATTGTTATGTCTTTCTCATCCGCGCCTATATCCATTCCTACACTGTTTGTGACCTGAGTGTTAATATCAGAATTGACAAACAGTATTTTCGCCGTATGTTTACCATTTCCCATTGCATAAGCATTTCTTCCCTGTGCCACAACCTTGACATATGCATACTTTATCTCTATATCCGTATCCCCATTCCTACAACCTATTCCATAACACTCGTTGGATCTGACATTCATGACTACATTGATGTTCTGCATCCTCACCCTGCATTTGCTGCCTCCCAGAGTTCCCACAACTGCTGTTGAGATGGATGCTCCGGATATCTTCCCGGAAATATTCTCTATCTGGATATCAGCATTGCCATTGTATGAGCCTATGGATACACTTCTTGCTATACCGTTATATATCTCTATATCACAGTTCTCAATTCGAAGTTCACAGTCACTATCCATACAACCGATTACTACACCCTCCTGGCCACGCTGGTCTATCTCAAATCTTCCCTGCTTGATATATATGTTGCCGCCAAGTCCAGAACCTATACCTATACCTCTCATCCCCGTCGCAGTTATAGACAGAGTTCCATCCTGGCTGAAATACAAGTCTCCATGTCTTGAGGACAGATCATTTCCTATGCAGTAGTACTTGCCGCCTGCCTGAGTTATCCTCAGATCTCCATCTCCGGCAATCTCCAGTCTTGACGACTCTGGAACCTGAATACCTCCGGTTCTCAGTTCATTATCCCCAGTCAGAACTATTCTGACGTCACAGTTGTTTCCAAGCTTTATACATGGGGTTCCTTTTTCTCCTCCAAGGCTTATACTGTCTATCCGAAGCTCACCTCTGAAGCCGTCCCCTATATTCATCAAAATATTTGATTTAAAACCTGGCGTGCCTGTCATATTTATATGTCTGTATTCCTCTCCTATCTTTCTGAAATCGAGGGCAGTATATTTGTTGAACGCAAGCTGAACCATGGATATATCATCTTCATCAGTGATAACATATGTTTTCTTTCCGTACTTTGTCGTCTCCGTCTGATTATACTGAACTATCTCCATGACGACCTTCTTGTCTATCTCTTGGATTGCCTGAGACGAAGGTTTAGCAGTATAGTACCCCTGTATCAGATCCGCACCAAGACGTATGACTTCCCTAAGTTCCTTATTAAGCTCAACCCCCTCGGCAAGTGTCACTATGTCGTTGTCATGGGCAAACTCTATGATGTCTTTCACAAAATGCTGTTTCTGCGGATCTTCATGTATATTGGTCATAAGCATTCGGTCTATCTTCACATACCTCGGCATATAACGCAGAAGATTATTTACATTGGAATAGCCGGAACCGTAATCATCTATGGCGGTCTCAACATTCATCCCCAGGTACTTTTCCTTGATCTCTCCAAGCATCTGATCGCTGAGTTCTGCTTCCTCCGTAAATTCCACAACTATCTTATCTCCCAGCTTTCTAAGCAGTTCCTCAATAAGTTCCTGATCATTGTCGGAAAGTCTGCAACCAGGTATACTGTTGAGGAATATCTTTTTGCCCTCAAGCTCATCTTTTTTCTCTTCCACAAGACTGAGTACATTGACAAATGTCGCCCGCTCCACATCGCTGAGTCTACCCATCCTCTCCGCACTCTCTATTATATCGAGCGGTGACACATACTCATCACCAGATGTTCTCATGAGTACCTCGTAGGCATATATCTGGCCTGTCCTGGCATTCACTATCGGCTGGAAGTAATATGCGAGCCTATTGTTGTCCAGTATCTCTGCAACCATTCTGTCTCTTTCCAGATCCGCCTCAGTGAGCTCCGGATTGCGGGAGCTTTCTATATACTCCTTCATCTTCATATTATTCTTATTATTTATAAGGTCATTGATGTACTTGTCAAGATCTTCCGCCCCTGTGATCATCTCTCGATCCACGGCATAACAGATCTCTATTTTATAATCATCTTTATTAACCTCATTGAACCTTCTTGTTCCAGCCTCGATGCGCTCTATGACGTCCCTCGCATAATTTTCATTTTCCTCTTCCATTCTGGAAGCAACCACAAATTCGTCATTGCACATTCTCATGCACACATCTGACTTACTGATTGAAGACATGATGATATCGGCAAGTACCTGTATTGCATCATCACCAGTCTTTCTGCCTAATCTGGTATTGACCTGTCCAAGCCCTTTCATATCTATTGCAAATAGCAGAATACGCTTTCCATTCATCAACGCATCTTCGCATATATCCCTGCATTTATGAGTAAATCCGTTGTAATTGTAAACACCGGTAAGGTCATCTCTCGTCTGTGAAGCATTAAGCCTGTCTATGAGTTTCTGAAGATTTGCCTGTCTGTAAAACGCCTCCATCCCCTGCATGACCTGCTTCAGCATGCCTCTGTAAAGTCCGCTGTAAGACTCGAAAGCGCCCCCCCCACTGATCGCCGCATAACCGAAACACCTGTCATTAAAATTCAACGGTGTAAATATATATGCCTCTGGTTCATTCCTGTCATTGTCAAGTTCTGGAAGAAGTTTCGACACATCGAAACACTCATCAAAATCTATAGCATTGTTTCTGTCTGATCCGCCATATTTTATGATTCTATATATATTCTTGGTGTAGCCTACTCTGAGTGCATTTGCCCCCATCATAACTTCTGGTGCATTCCAGTACTCATTCATGCATATGCTGAAATTCCTTAAACTGCCATCTGGATGTGTATACTGAAACACCGTGTTGAAAAAACCTCTGTAATCAGTCTGTGACAGAAGATCCTCCATCAAGTGATTGTAATATGTGTCATATGCCCCCATCTGGGAATCAATATTCCACACCCTGACACTGTCCTTGCTGCTGTACGCCTGATCTGCAGCAGCCGAATCCATACACTTTTTACATCCACAGCTCTTACCCCAATGTATACGTGCCCTGCATTTGTACGGCTTCGGATCTATCCCTGAAAGTTTTGCATCTACCCAGTCAGCAACATATATTCCATCCTGTCTAGCTGGAATATCCACAGATGTGAGCGGTATAGCTCTCTCATCATTCAGATCTGTTGTGTCGTATCCCACAAGTGCAATATCCTCCGGAACCTTCACTCCTCTTCTCTCGAGTTCGGCAGCAAGTCCCAAAGCCATATAGTCACTGGCGCACACAACTGCATCCGGCATTTTCTCCCTGTCATCCAGCAGTTCATCCGCCATTTCTCTTCCCGAATCATACCAGTTATTACCATAATATATATCGGAATCTCTGCATTCCATGCCGTGTTTTCCAAGACTGTCCAGAAACCCCTTTTTCTTCATTTCTGAATTGATATTATTTTCCCAGCCATTAAGCAGGACTATATCTTTATATCCATGTACATCTATCAGATGATCTGTCAGCTTACAGATATTCTCCCGGTGATCTATATTTACAGAATCATACCCATCGACATAATCCTCCACGACGAGAACCGGGCCTTCATATTCCTGCTTCAAGCGCCACAAAAGTCCCTCAGCTATTCCCGGAGTTTTTATTCTGTCGGTAAATATGATCACAGCATCATACGCCCCAAATTCAACCAGATTAAATATATTCGACTCACCTATTCCACGATCACTCGTGTCCTGGCATTTCAGATACATCGAAAACACACATACATCGTACCCAAGCTGTGCTGATCTCTCAAACAGACCCGAAAGAAATCTGCTTTGAGTATACTCATCCGCCTGCGCTGTGAGTACGCCTATCCTTTTTCTTCTCATAACAACATACGCCCTTTACCCTTTGTTATTAAAATTACCCCCTGGACTGATGCCCACAATTAAGATGATTTTATCACGTTATGACAAAAGTGTATATATCTCTAAACAAAAAAGACACATTCAGAGACTGTAAAGCTCCAATCTCCAAATGTGTCTTTTTATACTTTGTCTTAGAATTCGTTCTCTACGCAATCAAGTGCTGCTGCTATTACCTTGTCCATATCATAATACTTGTACTGTCCAAGTCTTCCGCCGAATATAACGTCTTTACGTGTCTCAGCAAGCTCTCTGTACTTCTCATAGAGCGCATTGTTCTTGTCATTGTTCACCGGATAATATGGCTCTACACCCGGTTTCCACTCTGCTGAGTACTCACGGCTGATAACAGTCTTTGGCTGCTTGCCAAACTCAAAATGCTTATGCTCAATGATTCTTGTGTAAGGGACATCCCTGTGTGTGTAGTTCACAACTGCATTTCCCTGATAATTCTCCTCATCAAGAACTTCTGTTTCAAATCTTACTGAACGATACTCAAGCGGACCATACTGGAATCCGAAGAACTCATCTATCATACCTGTATAAACTGTCTTGTCCGCGATGTCTGGATTCTCCTTGATGAAGTCGAAATAATCTGTATCAGTCTTGACATCTGCACCCTCAAGCATCTTCTCAATGATCTGTGTGTATCCGCCCATAGGGATTCCCTGGAAACGATCATTAAAGTAGTTGTTGTCATATATGAATCTTAAAGGCAGTCTCTTGATGATGAATGCAGGAAGCTCCGTACAAGGTCTTCCCCACTGCTTCTCTGTGTATCCCTTTACAAGCTTCTCATATACATCTGTACCAGCCAGCTTCAGAGCCTGCTCCTCGAGGTTCTTGGGCTCTCCGATGTTCAGGTCTGCAATCTGCTTCTCAATGATAGCCTTTGCCTCTGAAGGCTTCTTAATACCCCACATCTTGCTGAATGTGTTCATATTGAATGGCAGGTTATACAGTTCATCCTTGTATGAAGCAACAGGTGAGTTGATATAGTTATTGAACTCTGCGAACTGATTTACATACTCCCATATCTTCTTATCAGATGTGTGGAATATATGTGCACCGTACTTGTGTACATTTATCCCCTCTATCTGTTCCGTGTAAATGTTTCCTGCGATGTGTGAACGCTTGTCGATAACAAGACAGCTCTTGCCTCTCTTATTTGCCTCGTATGCAAATACCGCACCGAATAGTCCAGCACCTACTATGAGGTAATCATACTTTGCCATATCTCTTTATCCTCCTTATCCTTTTTTGTATATTTACTAAATGTGAAGATAATCTCTCCAGAACTTCTCTGTTGTCATCTCCTTAAATGAATCCCTGTATGCCTGATCCACCTTCGTATGTGTCTTCTTGTATTTTGAAAGCACCTTTCTGTATCTCTTTATGAGCGCGAAGCACTTCTTTCTGTTAATTGGTCTTATTGCACCTGTCATGTTATTTTTGTTCACTGCCACAAGCGTCTTCTTCATATAGTTCTTACCAGGAACAAAGAACCAATCATATGCGATGATATAAGGCGTTCTTCTGAGCAGGAAGTTTGGAAGAAGGTGACCATTGATGGTTATCACATACCAAAGCTTTTGTAATCTGTTGAGGCTCTCATACTTGTACGGATCTGTTGGGAGTTCTCCTGAATATCCAAGATCTGAGAGAGGTACAAGCTTCTCGTTCTTGGCATTATGCTCCTTCAGACTCTTCTCGCCGTCAAGAGTCTTGATATACTCAGGCCCCTTGAGGTAATCATCCACAGCATCAATAAGCAGCTCTGCATTGTTGTACGCAAATCTTGTGATATCCTTCCAGAACATAATCTTAATTCTCGCAAGGAAATCCTCATCCTGACAGATTCCACTGGCAGCCTGTATAACAAAACTGTTTCTGTGCACCTGGTAAAGCTCCATTGCAGCATTGAACTTGCCAGCAAATCCCACATGCCAGATACATATACCATTGAGTGCAATAAATCCAGGCTTGTTTCTAAGTGAAAACTCTACATCATCACCTCTTACGAAGACTGGAAGAGGGAGTCCTCTCTCCTCAATGTGCTCAACAGGAATACAGCAGTACCACCATCCTGCATACGCATCCTCGACATCAAAGCTGTAGTTTTCATTTTGCACTATATTAGATATGTTTCTCATGTCCATAGGCTTCTTTATCGGACCGTATGATCCATCATTCTTATGGACATATCCTACATCTTCATACTGTCTCTCACGGATATCGTAGTCAAACATGGCTCCACTTAAGAAGCACTTCTTGTATTCATCCTTGAGAATCCTCAAGAGATAATATGTCCTGAACAAACTCTCAGGCATGACCATTACATCATCATCCATCAGAAGAACATGAGTAGGCTTGTCCTCTCTATGAAGAGCCTCTATCATACCTCGCGTAAATCCACCGGCACCACCTACATTATTGTTCATGTATACCTTCAGATCCTCTGAATCAAGTTCCTCCGGATCAAGTTCTCTGTCATTATCAATTACGTGCACGAAAAGATGTCCCTTCAGGTCACTTCCCTCACACAGAACATTCTTCTTGATAAGGTCGATATTTCTCTTGATGTATTCCTGCTTCTTGAATGTTGTGGTCGCAAGCGAAATGTTGACATTTCTTATTCTGTCTTCTTCTATATCTCCGGAGTAATATCCACTGTATACCTCCACGTCCTCAAGAGCATCCATTCTGAATCCAACAAGTGCCTTGTCTGTTTCAGGAATGCTTATGACAACCTCGCTGACCTCATCGCACTCTACAACCTGATCGCAAAGTGTATTGTATGTTACCGCAACCGAGGCAGCATATATTGCATACACCGATATATTCGCCTTCCCCTTCATTGTAAGATGAAGTTTAAAGTTCTTTACACCTGTATATTCAGCCCACCTCTTAACCTGTATGCAATTGAAATAACTCATAAAATTGACTCGGTTAAACTTCTGCACTATATGGCATTTTTTATCTGAATCATAAGTAAATGGCGATCTATAATCCTTGCCTATAGCACTGAACTCAGGATAATCAACTATATTCATATCCAGATTCATCTGAAGCATAACATTCTGCAACTTTACACTTTGTAACATTACTCCTATCCTCCTATGTCTTGTGAATCATCTTTATTTTAATTATACTCATATATAATTTAGTGCAATTCCCTATTCCTGTGGCTTCTCCGCCTCATTATCCACATTCACAGCTTTGTTATCTACATTCGCTGTTTCTGTCTTTTCTTCAGCAGGGTTGGACTCAGCTGATGCATCTGCCTTTCCACTCTCTGTCTCAGCCCCGGCTTCGACTTTATCATGATTCTCAGCTTCAGCCATCTCCTCAGCTTTCTTTTCAGCTTCCTCAGCCGCTTTTTTTGCAGCCTCCGCCTTCTTTGCTGCCGCCGCAGCAGTCTTCTTTGCAGATGCAGCTTTCTTTTCAGCCTCAGCCGCCGCTTTCTTGGCTGCATCGGCTATTATCTCGGCATCAGCCAACGTGTTAATAACAGGTTCCATAACTGTATCCGGATCCACCGGACCGCCGTCTCTTGCGCCTCCTAAAATGATCGGCACAGGTGATTCCATCTCCTTCTGGAATGCATCGCATACCTTAGCGGAATCTCCAACCATTATTATATTGCCATGATCAAGCCACATAGCCTTGCTGCACTGTTTCTTTACAGACGCAATATTGTGTGACACGTACAGTAGAGTTGTTCCACCCTTGAGCATCTCATCCATCTTGGCATTACATTTCTTTCTGAACTTTAGATCTCCAACTGCCAGGATCTCATCTGCTATGAGTATGTCAGGTTCAACCGCCGTTGCGATTGAAAATGCAAGTCTTGTCTTCATACCTGATGAAAAGTTCTTGACCGGTGAATCAAGGAACTCCTGAAGTTCTGAGAACTCCACTATCTCGTCAAACTTTGACTCTATAAATTCCTTGGAGTAACCAAGGAGTGTTCCGTTTAGGAATATATTTTCTCTGGCAGTGAGCTGTGGGTCTATTCCAGCACCAAGCTCTATGAGCGCCGCAACAGTTCCCGACACCTTCACGCTTCCCATGGACGGCTTCAATATTCTGCTAACAACCTTGAGAAGAGTTGATTTACCAGCTCCATTTGTTCCGACGAATCCCCAAGCTTCGCCCTTCTTGATTTGCAGGTTGATGTTCCTGAGCGCTATGAACTCCTGGAACATGAGCTGCTTGGTGACAAGACGTATGAAGTACTCCTTCAGATTGTCGACCTTGAGGTTATTCTTGTTAAATCTTATCGTGACATCATTCAGTTCTATGATGGTCTCACCATCCGCAACTGTTGTGGTCTGCTGTGCATTTGATGTAAACACTCTGCTGACCTCATGTGTCTCTTTGTTGTGATCTATTGTGCTCATCAGACTCACCTCCTATATATAAAGAATGAATTTATCCTGATTCTTCTTGAATGACAAGGTTCCTATACCAAAGAATACAATAGCATAGGCAAAACCAAGTCCCACGATGATAGGATCAGGAAGCGTGCCCGTGTGAGCTATACTTCTAAACTGGCTGATATACACATACAATGGATTGAAATATGTCACAAGGAATTCCAACCAGTCAGGAAGCATACTGATCGGATAGAATATAGCCGAACAATACATCCACATAGTGGTTATGGCATTCCATATATATCTTGTATCCCTGAAAAATACATGAAGCTGTGCAAGGAAAAATCCCATTCCGCAGGCAAACAGATAAGCCTGAAAGAACACTATTGGAAACAGGAGCATGGTCCAGTAAAACGGGGATCTTGTAAATATGATTACAAGAAGGAATGCTCCGAGCGAAAACAGGCAGTCCACCAGTGAACTTGTTATCTTGGCAAGCGGGAACATGAATTTCGACACGTATGTCTTCTTGAGCAGTGCCGAGTTATCGGTGATACTTCCGAGCGCCTTGCCACATGAGCCTATTACAAATTCATACAGTATACGTCCTGCAAACAGATATACAGGGAAGTGCGGTATCTTTCTGTCAAACATCTTCGAAAATACTATAACCATTACTATCATAACGAGCAGCGGATTTAGTATACTCCACACATATCCCAGAAAACTTCTTCTATACTTAAGCTTGATATCTCTCGAAACAAGCTGGTTCAAAAGGTCTTTGTAATTAAAAACTTCCAAAAAGCTACCGCTTTTCACTTTCATTTTATGTCTATCCTCCATCATATAATCTCTAGTCAAAACTCTTGTTATGCCTCAGCTTGTTGTAAAGCTTTGAATTCAGCATCCTGTTGTAGCCCTCCAGGCCGACATGAGCCGCATTGAGAAGCTTGAGTATCTTGTAATGACTCATGGTCATCTCAACAACATGTCTGTCTTTCTTTGCTATATATCCCATCAGCTGATCTACACGCGCCACGCCCTTTTTCCTGTCGGGGTCGCACAACATGGAAGTAACCATAAAACTCAGCAATAGCAAATGTATCTTTTTATCACAGTACTCGAGAGCCCACTGATCCGTTATATCCACCCTGTTCTTCAGCATCTTGACTATGACCATCTTGGTGTGGTCTATCCTCTTCAGCTGGTTTTCCGCAGATACACTCTGTGAGACATCTCCTATTCTATATTCATATATGAACAGTCCAAGAGGGAGTATGGTGTGAGCCACACAGCATGGATATGTTGCATATTCATGATCCTCATAGAACACATTCTCTGCAAGCTTTACACCGTGCTCTCTGTAGAACTCAGTTCTGTATGTTATACCGTGGAATGTCAGGCTTCTGTCGAAGTTCTTCCAGTTGCCCATGACCTCCTCCATGGTGTACTCTCTTCCAGGCTCATCCGGGAAGCATCTCCAGTTCTTTATCTCGCCAGTGCTTATATTGATGGTGTGATGACATGTGAGTACCACATCCGCAGATGCCCCTGAAATGATATCCAGAAACTCAGGAATACTCTCTGTGTTAAACCAGTCATCAGCATCCAGTACCTTCATGTACTTTCCTCTGGCGGCTTCCGATCCCGCGTTGATAGCGGATCCATGCCCGCCGTTCTCTTTATTTATCAGCGACACACTGTCCGGATATCTGTTTATATAATCCTGACAGATCGCCTCACTTCCATCTGTTGAACCATCGTTGACAACTATGATATCCATCTGATCCATTCTGTCTGGAACTATCAGCGATGCCAGACATTTGTCAAGGTATGGCTTGCTGTTGTAGGACGGAATTATAACGCTTAATATCTTTTCGCTCATTTCTATCTACCTATTTTCAACTTAATTCTTTCCCAGCCGGTTCTCATGCATGCCCTTCAGAATCAACCTGAAGGCTTTGAACCACGAAATGTCTCTGTTAAACTGATGTCTCTTTCTGACGCTGTAGTATACCGCATACAGAAGTGCTGGTACATATCCCATTATATATCTTGTCGTGTTTCCTCTGTTGATGAAGAACTGCTCATCATATCCTTTGAACCATGTCGATTTTGTCTGCGCCACATCGGCTATGACAAATGGAACAAAGTATATCGCAAGGCCTTTTTTTCTACAATCTGTAAGGAACTTAAGTTCTTCCTCTGCCCCATTACCCGAGCCGGCTCCCATTCGCTCATCAAAATATACGTCATTCTCTATCAGGCTTTTTCTGCGAAATGAAATCTGCCATGACGCGACATGCATCAGATCAAAATATCCAAGCTTTGTCGGTTTGTCCCGGTGTATCGTCTTCTGATTGCCTATGTCAAATATCATCACATCCGCCTCCGGGATATCCTTGTAGGCGGTCAATATTCCTTCTTCATAGTTATCAACAAAAACTTCATCATCATCACACAGAAGACATATATCTGCTGTTGATTTCTTTATCGCATAATTTCTACTTTTTGTAAGTCCCGTGTCATTCACCGAATATATTCTGATCTTCCTGCCGTCTTTCTCATACTCTCTGTATCCGTCATGTCCGCACTGGTCAACTATCAGTGTATCAGACTTTATGCAGGATTTTTCGACTATGTCTTCACCACGGAGATTCATGCACGAAAGCAGTATCTCTAATCTCATATATCAAACACCTATTCTTATCCAAGGAGTGTTCACGGTCTTTCTCCAAAAGTCCGCAGAACGCATAGCTTACTTACTTATACAACTATTGTCTTCAAAAGTCAATAGAATACATTACAACGAAAAAGCGGAGGGCTTTGTTTATAGTTTTAGTCAAATCCTCCGCTTTTATAATTTTTGTTATCTGTATTATTTATCTTCCTGGGCATGCCTCTGCTTCATGAGCACATATCCCTCAAACAGATCCAGATCTTCCTTGGTCGTTATCTTGATGTTGGACTGACTTCCCTTTGAGAAGTATATAGTCTCTCCCATCTTGTACATAAGAGTTGTTGTGTGCGGCTCAACTTCCTTGATAACTCCAGTCTCAACCGCTCTCTTATATATATCCCTGATATAACCGTATCTGAAGGCATGTGGACTGTTCATGCAGGCTATAGTATCTCTGTCTATCCACTTTGTAGTCTTCTCATCGTCATCCTTAACACCTGAGAGAAGGTAAAATGGAGTTGTCGATATGGCATTGCCCTTTATCTTACATACTCTGACCGCATCTGCTATGATGTCTCCCTCCACAAACGGTGAAGCACCGAAATGAACCAGCACTATGTCGTCCTCTGAACACTTGTCCTGAAGATTGTTTATTCCATTGAGAACCGAGCCCTGAAAATCAGCGCCGCCCTCAGTTATCCATTTAACTTTGCTGAGACCGTAGGTGTCAACAAGTTCTTTCATATAATCAATATGCGACTTGACACACACGACCTCGATGGCATCTATATCCTCATGTTTCTGAAAAGCCTCTATCGTGTAAACGATGACCGGCTTGCCAAGTATCTTTACAAACTGTTTAGGCATTCCCGCGCCAACTCTTGAGCCAACGCCACCAGCCAATATAACTGCTATGTTCATCTCTTGTCCTTCCTTATGAAAAATCTAATTCTCAGATATAATTTCTCAAATTTAATATCTCTGTCACCTTATAAGGTCCTCTCTGCATCACTGCTCACTCTCATATGACGCGATCGCCTTGTCAAGAAATCTGTTGCATGTCCTGTAGCACTGCAGGAAGAAGAAACCATCCTCCTCGCCCGCACTACCCTTGTACAGTGACCAGCAGAAGAAGTAGAAACCACATATAGGAATAAATGCTATATAATGTCTATGCTCCTCATATGTGAGTTCACGTCCAAAGAACTTCTTCAGGTAGAACTCGATCTGCTCGTCTGTATAGTAATATCTGCAGAGCATACCGCAAATGTCACTGGCAGGATCGTTTATTCCGCCAAACTCCCAGTCTATCAGATAGAAACCACCATCCGATGTTGCCAGGAAGTTTGGTTCATATACATCATTGTGACACAGTGTGTACTTCATACCGTACTTGTCCATGTCCTCCTTGACGTACTCGCCAAGCTTTGTAACTTTGTTTATTATATCTGCAAATTCCACGAACAGGTTGCCCTTTGTGGCACATGCAAGCTTCATAAGTCTGAGTGCCTCGCTGACGAGATCGTAATGCTTGACCTCCGCGTTCTCGGACACCTCGACCTCATGAACCGCTCTCAGATACTCCATTGCCTTGTCGAGCTGATCAGGATACTTCTCAAAATCGCACTCCATGATATTTTCCACGAAATGTGATATCTTCCAGCCCTCTTCGTCAATGTAGATAAGTGTCTTGTCGGCTCCTATCTCTTTCGCCTTAGTCTGTGTATATACCTCAGACTTTCTGTTGACGATGTTGCCGGACGTTCCGCCCGGATGTCTGTATACATATTTGGCTCCATTTACAGTGAAACAGAACGATACATTTGTGAGACCTGCCTGTATTACGTTGATGTCGTTGATCTCCTCGGGCTTGCATCCCAGAACCTTGCAAATATTTGTTACTATCTCTGAGTCTACGTTCATCAGGAATTCAGAGTCAAATCTTCTCAGATCGTTGACTGAATCGAACTCCAGGACCGCAGAGTCGTTTACCTTCTTACAGTAGAGCGTGAGCTGCTTCTCATGCTTTGCGTAGAACTCCTCCCAGAACATGGATGCGACACCAAAATCATCTATCTCTCGTTCCAAAAGCATTCTGAATGTCTTGGAAAATCCTTCGTTGAAGTATGCCTGTCCAACCATGGCATATGCATCGTGTCCGCCTATATACGAACCGGTTATAACGCCCGCATCTGAACAGTCAACCTCAAACTCCCTGAACTTGCCCATCTTATATGAGCAGAGTCTGTATGATACATTATCCTTGTTGTCATCCATAAATGGATTTTCCGGATAATAGTGATCTGCACAACATATAAATGTGTTGCCCAGATACTCTCTTGCAGCATAGAGCGATACGATATTGCCCTTTGATGCAAATGTGTTGTTGATTATAAGCTTCACCCCGTACTTATCCTCAAGATAGAAGAACTTTTCCTTCATGTAACCAACAACTATACAAATATCTTCAACGCCTGCTTCTCTCAGCTGTTCAATCTGTCTCTCAACCAGTATCTCTCCTTTTACCCTGAAAAGCCCCTTCGGCTTCTCATAGGTGAATGGGGCAAATCTGTTAGACTTTCCCGCAGCCAAAATAATGGCATTTTTCTTAATCATTATAATACCTCCTTACCATCTCTGCACATTTCTGAACCATATCCTCGGTTCTGCTTACATGTGAGTGGCTGTCCATATCTGCTGGAAGTGAATAAATATCACCATATCTGCACTGAAGCTGGAGATCATACTGATTTGGAATGTTGAATTCCATACCGTCAAACTCCATTCTCTTAAGAGGAAATATCCTGTTATAATCAACTATTCCACCCTGCTTGCGTGCAAAGTAACTTACGTTATCAACACCCCACATGATAGCGTTACCTGAGTCTTTCTTCACGCCAAGTTCTTCGTTATATTGATCTCTGACTTCCTCTATAAGCTTTATATGCTCCGGATTGTCAATTCTTCTGTTCTCCCAGTGGTTCAGACCTGGATCATTTCTGATACACTTGTATTGTGTCATATCCCTGCTGAACTTTCTTCTTCTCTCAAGATTCATCTGCCATGTGCGGTCCATGTCATCCGTATCGCAGAAATCGTAAATAAATATATCCACAAATATCTTGATGCTCTCATCCTTGAAAATGATCCTGACAATGTTACATGTATCCTTGTCTGCACAGAAGTACTTGCTGAGCTGAACGCATGTGTCCTCCTCTGCCATAACTTTTTCAAGAGTGTCAATATCTTTTCTGATCATTCCTACATCAATATCGTCATCCCAAGGAATGAATCCGTTGTGTCTGACAGCACCGATCAGCGTTCCAAAATCAAGCCAGTATGGAATGTTATGCTTATCACATATTCTTCCAAACTCCTTGAGAAGAATGGTCGTAGCCTGTTGTAATACAAGCAATGCCTCATTGTCATTTTTCAGTGAACGGAAGAAACGCTTCTTGGCATCCAGCGCTGTCTCATCACCGATTCGAGCCTCGTTCCAGTGAATGAACTGTTCTCTGTTGTAGTTGATATCAGCGTGCTTGTTGATCCTGTCGATGGTCTGGTCAATGACAATCTTGAGACCTGAGCTTGCATATACCTCATCAATGATAAGACTGTCTATCATGATGTAGTTTCCAGGGCCATACAGGAAACCGCCTCGGAATCCAAAGTATACATAGCCGTCGGAATTTGCTGTAAAGTCAGCTTCCGCTATGAGCCACTTCTCCTTCTCGTCCTCGCCAAACACATATGATTTTATTGTCTGCACGTTTGTCCTGTCTTTATTCAGCAGACAAAAATCTATACTTGGGGAATTTGTCTTTATTTTGAAAGACACCCTCAATGTGTACCGTAAATTTCTTCTTATAAATCCCGAAAGATTAACGCATGCATAATCGTCTGCCTCTGACTTAGGCTTTCTCGATAACTTTGTGATGCCCTTTGAATATGATTCAACAAAACAGTTCTTGGTATGCTTATAATGAAGTGTTGAAGCATTATAATTAAGTGGCTGTAAAAACATAACAAATTCTCCTTCCGATCTCGAATCTTGACACTTAACACTAACTATATCAAATATCATCTGTATTTTCAACGATTGATATTATTGTCGGCGTTTTAGTCACCCCACATTTTACAAATCTTTGCCACACGGCATTATTGTCCCCATCGGACGCTTTATTATACTTATATCTCTGATTTTTTGCAACTATTTGGAAAATTGCCGCATTTTTCTAATGCTTTCTATATACAAAAAACGGAAATGCCAGACTTTATATCTGACACTTCCATCTATGGTTATTTTTATGATTAATCGTTGTATCCGTTTGGATTCATAGTCTGCCACTTCCATGAGTCAGCACACATCTCATCGATATCGTACTGAGCCTCCCAGCCCAGTTCCTTCTTTGCAAGTGAAGCATCTGAGTAGCAGGTTGCTATATCTCCGGCACGTCTCTCCTTGATCACATATGGAACATCATGTCCGCATGCCTTGCTGAATGCCTTGATGACATCGAGAACGCTGTAGCCCTTTCCTGTTCCGAGGTTATATACCTTAACGCCAGGATTCTCCTTGATCTTGTTGACGGCCTTTACATGTCCAACCGCAAGGTCTACTACATGTATGTAATCTCTCACACCTGTTCCATCCGGTGTATCGTAATCATCGCCAAACACTCCAACGCTCTGAAGCTTACCAATTGCAACCTGTGCAACATATGGAAGAAGGTTGTTAGGGATTCCCTTTGGATCCTCTCCGATAAGTCCGCTCTTATGTGCTCCGATAGGATTAAAGTAACGGAGAAGAATTACGTTCCACTCTGGATCTGCTGTGTGAAGATCTGTGAGGATCTGCTCGATCATCCACTTTGTCCAGCCATATGGGTTTGTAGGTGTTCCCTTTGGACACTCCTCTGTGATAGGAATGAACGCTGGATTACCGTATACTGTTGCTGATGATGAGAAGATGATGTTCTTGCATCCGTTCTTTCTCATTACCTCACACAGATTGAGTGTTCCTGTGATATTGTTCTGATAGTACTCAAGTGGCTTTACAACTGACTCACCTACAGCCTTGAGTCCTGCAAAATGTATTACGCAGTCCGGCTTCTCCTCTGCAAATATCTTGTCCATAGCTTCCTTGTCAAGGATATCTGTCTCATAGAAAGTAACATCTTTTCCTGTGATCTCCTTTATTCTGTCAATCGCCTTCTCACTTGCATTGTAGAGGTTGTCGATCACAACAACATCATATCCTGCATTGAGCAACTCCACACATGTATGACTTCCGATATAACCTGCTCCGCCTGTTACCAAAATCTTCATAATTAATTTCCTCCTTTATGATGCCGCAACCGGTCTTTAGAGGTCCACCGGGCGCATTATACTAGGCAGATGATCATCACCTGCTTATAAACTTTTTTATTTTTCACTGACGTTTTCTCCAACACTATACCACTACATCGCGTTACGTACAATAAAATGTCATAATAATAAATATTAGATGCCCGTCCGATTATCTTGCATTTACATAGTCCACAAACTTGAGGAATGCAGCCTTTCCAGCCTCATCTCTCTTATATACGCCTGCGCACTCAAGGATCTTGGCAAATACATCGCCGATCTCATCCTGAAGTATCTTGTGTACATTATCCGCATTTATATCGTACTTTCCTATGAAGGTCTGTACCCAGTCGTAATGCTTTGCGATATTCTCATGAGCCTTGATGTCTCCGCCTGCCACAAGAACCTCTGCCAGCTCTTCCATCTCGCCCTTGAGTCTTGCAGGAAGCACCGCAAGTCCCATAACCTCGATGAGTCCGATGTTCTCCTTCTTGATGTTGTGATACTGCTCCCATGGATGATAAAGTCCAAGTGGGTGCTCCTCTGTGGTGATGTTGTTACGAAGAACTAAGTCCATCTCGTACTTGCCATCTCTCATCCTTGCGATAGGAGTGATCGTATTGTGAGGCTCTCCGTCTGTCTCCGCGAATATATACGCATCCTCATCTGTGTAGCCTCTCCATGCGCCGAGGATCTTGTCGGCAAGCTCTATGATCCTGTCTGGATCCTCTCCGTCAAGTCTGATGACTGACATAGGCCATTTTACGATTCCAGCCTCAACATCCTCATATCCGGCAAATGTAACCTTCGTCTCAACAGGTGCCTTTGTCATGGCAAATGTATAACGTCCGCCCTGGAAGTGATCGTGTGTGAGGATAGATCCACCTACTATAGGAAGGTCTGCATTTGATCCCAGGAAGTAATGTGGGAACTGTCCAACAAATGAAAAGAGTTTCTGGAATGTAGCCTTTTCTATCTTCATAGGGATGTGCTGTCCGTTGAACACGATACAGTGCTCATTGTAATATACATATGGAGAATACTGGAATCCCCACTTGCTACCATTTACCTCTATAGGGATGATCCTGTGGTTCTCTCTTGCTGGATGGTTGATCCTTCCCGCATATCCCTCGTTCTCCATGCAAAGCTGACACTTTGGATATGATGACTGTGACATGGTCTTGGCAAGGGCGATCATCTTCGGATCCTTCTCAGGCTTTGAAAGGTTGATGGTGATGTCGATATCACCATACTCTGTAGGCTTTACCCACTTGATATCCCTTGCAACTCTGTATGTTCTGATATAATCTGTCGCTCTGCTGAGCTTATAATAGAAGTCTGTTGCCTCCTCTGGGGACTTTGCATACTTCTCTCTGAATGTCTTTATGATCTGGCTTGGCTTTGGAACCAGTGCGTTCATGATCTTCGTATCAAACAGGTCTCTGAGAACAACTGAATCCTCTGCGATAAGTCCATTCTCAACTGCATAATCCAGAATACCCTTGAGGCACTCCTCAAGCTTCTCAGGTGTGTCTATAGCCGGCACCTCACCCGGCTCCTCGTAGCTGTCCTTCTTCAACATCTCGAGGATGGTGTTGGTCGTGTATATTCTGTCCTCTTCCTCTATCAGCTCATTTGCAATTCCGTACTCAACAAGCTGCTTGATATTTGTATCTATCATGGTTGTAACCCTTCTTTCTTACTTATATCTCTACTCTTTCTTCTCCACAACGAGGCGGAAACACCAGCCATTAGAATTCGCCTTGTCTGGTATCGCCCCCTCCCTAGGGTCGGCGGCAGTTCGTCGGTGCCATGCGATATGCGTCTCCGACACATGGGCACCTCCTCGGCGAAGGCTGGTGCTACATCACAATTTCCCTTCGGAAAATTGTGACATCTACGGGAACACCAGCCATTAGAGTTCGCTTTCAGCGAAGGCTGGTGCTGCATCACAATTTTTCTCCGAAAAATTGTGACATTTACTCTACTACCTTTATTCCGCCGTAAGGTCTTACCTTGAGTACGTGGCACGCACCCTCTCCGAAGATCGACTCAATGTTCTTCTTGTACTCAGCAACAGCCGCATTCTTGACAAATGCCTGGATGGTTCCGGCGAATCCACCACCATGTACTCTGCACACACCATTCTCGCCGATGAACTTCTCTGAGAAGCCAAGTGCTATTGATACATTCTGTGTGAGCGGATCCTTTGCGCTGTATATATTCTGAAGAAGCTTGAATGATGAATCTCCGCTTCTCTTTATAACATCGAGGAAATGATCAAATTCCTGATTCTCAAGTGCTGCAACACCCTCTGCGACCCTGTCCTGCTCTGTATAGAAATGAAGAGCTCTGAGAACCGCTCTGTCATTCACCTTTCCGCTTGCTCTCATCTCACCAACCTTGCTGATGAAATCCTCCTCTGAAACTCTGCTGAGAAGCTCCTCACCAAAGTATTCTGCAACCTGATTCATCTCTGCAAGGATCGCTGCGTAGTCGTCTGTGAGGTCTGCATGTGAACCCTTTGTGTCAACGATACACAGACTGTACTGATGAGCCTCGAAGTCAACCGGAACCTGCTTGATGACAGGATTTGCCTTGTCGAAGAAGTCGATATATATAAGTCCGCCGACTGCACATGCCATCTGATCCATCAGTCCGCATGGCTTGCCGAAGTATACGTTCTCTGCGTACTGTCCAATCTTTGCCACATCTACAGATGGTACCTTCATCTCATTGTAGAGGCCCGAAAGTATAGTTCCTATAAGACTCTCAAATGCTGCTGATGAAGACATTCCTGCTCCCATGAGCACGTCGCTTGTCACAAATGCTGTGAATCCGCCTACCTTGAATCCGTAATCTCTGATCCCTGCAACAACGCCCTTGATAAGCGCTGTTGTTGTTCCCTCAAGTGCAGGATCCTGCTTGATATCATTTACATTGATAACTTCCTTAGGCATATCGTCTGACACAAGCTCGATCACGCCATCCTCTCTAGGTGCCACAATTGCTATGGCATCAAGGTTGATCGATGTAGCAAGTACATGTCCGTTCTGATGGTCTGTATGGTTTCCACACACCTCGCTTCTTCCAGGAGCGCTGTAAATAGCAACCTCCTGATCTCCGAATAACTCAACAAACTTGTCAAGCGCCTTTACATATCTCTCCCTGTTGTATGGGATCATATCCTTGTCAAGATATATCTGTGCAAGCTTCTCATCAAATTCTCCACCTGATATCATCTTTTTTAACTCTTCGATCTTCTTCATTTTCTGTAACTCCGCCTTTCTCCATTTTATAATTTTTCGTTATTTTTCTTAATGTCCGTTCTTTTGTTGTCCATATTGCGCGTTTTTTCTGCGCTACGCCGTTGCGCTTCTTGCTTTGTGAATATAATTCTATAACAATATACAGATTTTGAACATGGCATAGCGTTGCAAATATATGTCCATTTGTTAGATTGTTTTTCTGATGGAACTTATTATTGTATGGATAATCCGGTTGAATGTATGTTATACTCTTATATATTATAATGAAAGGATGTGTTCATATGCCTGCATTGCAGAAACGTTCAGATCTTATAAATTTAGAACAGTACGAAAATCTTCCAGAGGATTCCCAAATAGAAGTATTTGATGGCATTATATACAATATGGCAAGTCCGTCAGAAGACCATCAAACCATATCCATGGAATTATCAACATCAATAAACAATTATATCCGCAGTAAAAAAGGAAGTGGCAAGATTTTCCATGCACCTTTTGATGTTATTCTGTCAAACGATCCACTCACTGTTGTTCAGCCCGATATTATGGTTGTCTGCGATAAGGATAAGCTGGATGGCAAAAGATGCAACGGCGCACCAGATTTTATTATAGAGATCGTTTCACCAGAAAATCCTGTTGATGATTATATACGGAAATTATATTATTATCAGAATGCCGGGGTCAAAGAATACTGGATTGTAGACCCTAGGCGAAAAACAGTCACTGTTAATTATTTCGAGAAAAATCTTTTAAATATACAATACTCATTTGACTCTATAATCAAAGTTAATATATATGAAGATCTGTATATAGATTTTTCCGAAATCTCATCAAGATTATCAGATTAATTTCTGAAGTCAATACATTCAGAAATTAATCTGCGGAGTTTGTAAAATGGAAAATAAGATCGTAATGGAATTCCCCCAGGAGAATGACACAGACCTCTACCTGAATGTGTTCGGGCACTCGATAACCGAACCGCTGCACAAGGCAGGCCCGGCGGTCAAGACATTCTACCTTATACATTTTGTTCTTGAGGGGGAGGGCGACTTCTATGTGAAAGGCGCCCACTATCATTTAAAAAAAGGGCAGGGGTTTCTCATCGAACCTGACACCCCGGCCACATATATATCGGACGAGCACCATCCATGGCGTTATGTATGGTTTGGTTTCTCGGGCAGATGCGCCCACGACACGCTGAGCAGCATCGGCCTCACTCAGAACCAGCCAATCTTCACCTGTGAGGACGGCGACAAGCTGAAGAAATATGTGTTCGACATGCTTGCCCACAACACATCAGGCCACGCCGACCACTACAGGCTCATGGGTATGCTCTATCTCGCTCTGTCCGTCATCGCCAATGCACAGAAGGATAAGCTGGAGGCTCCATCCGGAAACGCATATGTGAACCACGCAATATCATACATCCAGAACCACTACAGTATGCCGATGAAGGTGGAGGAGCTGTCTGACTACGTTGGAATCAACAGAAGCTATTTTTCTGATCTGTTCAAGCAATACACTGGGATGAGCCCTGTGAAGTACCTGCAGAACTTCCGCATAACAAAAGCCCAGCATATGCTTACCATATCTGAGCTTTCTGTTGAGAGTATTGCATTTTCATGCGGCTACCAGTCCGCCGAAGCCTTTCACAAGATCTTCCGCAAGACCACCGGCTTGTCGCCAAACGCCTACCGGCTGGGAAAGCGCCAGAGAACGCTCTCAAGCCAGGAGACCATGAACAACAACCGACCTGATTACATTGAGACGGACGATGAACTATAAAATAGAAAGGACGCCGTACGGCGTCCTTTCCCTGTCAAAGGGTCTGACCCCCTCTCTTGGAGTCTGACCCCTTGTTTCTCTTTTTTCATCCCAGATATACTATCTATTTCCCACAAAATGGTGCAATCTCCACCTTGCATCGAAACTCGGTCGTTTTCACTATCGTTTTGCAGACAGTACAGATATGGAATTTATCGTCTTTATGCTTCGACAGCTTTTATTATCTTATGAAATTCGTCTGGTTTCCTCTCTCTGTGTCAGGGAGTGCCACGCCGGCTGCCTTGCCGGCTTCAAAGCATTTGAGCATCCATGCAAGGTTCCTTGCAAGATTCCTCATGGTCTGCATACCCTCTGCATCATGCTCGGCCTCTCCAGGTACGCGTCCGTGTACAAGATTCCAGTATGTAGAGCCTGCAACAGGCATCTGCGATATGCCAAAGTATTTGTTCAGTACATCAAAAGTTGCCGATGTACCGCCACGTCTTGCAACTGCCACTGATGCGCCCGGCTTATACTCAAACGCCTTCTTACCACTATAAAAAGCCCTGTCAAGGAATGATAATATTCTTCCACTTGGATGAGCATAGTATACAGGTGATCCAAATACGAATCCGTCAGCCTCTTTTGCCTTCTCCACAAATTCATTCACCTTGTCATCATCAAATATACAGCAGCCCTTTGCACCGCACTGACCACAGCCTATACAGTCTCTTATCGGATCTGCTCCGATCTGGAATATCTCGTAATCTATGCCTTCCTTCTTAAGCTGTTCGCCTACCTCGTAAAGCGCGCGGTATGTATTGCCCTGTGACTTTGCACTTCCATTCAACATTAAAACCTTCATATCCAGTTCCTCCAATCATTCAATCATTTTTCATTACTAACTTAGCCACAACACACATGGCAGTTTCTTCTATATTATATACACTTTACTATAAGAATTTCCAGTTGTTTGTCTGCGCATAGTCCAAACTGCCATCACCGCCTGATCGACTTCCTGTACTCCATCGGTGACATCCCCTTTTCTTTCTTGAACACCCTGCTGAAGTAGAGAGGGTTGTCGTATCCAACAATCTTGGCGATCTCTGTCATGTTATAATCAGAGCTCTCAAGAAGCATCTGGGCGTTGGCTATGCGTTTTGCCATAATGTACTGTGTGGGCGTGGTGCCGATGCGCTGCCTGAAATTCCGTATAAACCAGCTAACGCTCATGTTATACTCATTTGCATAATCCTCAACAACTATCTCCTCGTTGTAATGCTCTCCGAAATATCCCGCTGCGCGGTCCATCTCCTCCGCCATGGCTGACACATTTGGGGAATCATCCTGTCCCTGCTGTCTGTGTACTGATATGAGTATCTGTCTGAATATGTATTCCAGCATCTCCTCGTAGTCATCCCGGCAGAGCTGCAATTCCTGTATCATCTGTTTGAACAGGGTTCTGTACTCAGCATGGTCTCCACCATAGAACATATTCACATCGTCATTTATTCCGTATCGCCTGAGTGTCTGCTTCACCTCTCCCCCGGTGAAATGCACCCAGAATACTTCCGTGTGTTCGTCCCCGTAATACACATACCTCTGCATCTGTCTTGGTCTGTAGATAACCATATTTCCGGGGCAGGCAATCATATCCTTTCCGTCTATCTCAAAATGTGCTTTACCCGCCGCCACGTATATTAGCTGATAATCTTTTCGCCCTTTTGGTCTGTAGGTTGTAAACTCCTTCTGCGTATACAGCTTGTAAGTTCCGCAGCTTGTTATTATGATTGGTTTGCTCTTATCCACTATGTCTAACAGAGAATTGTGGATGTAGGCTGAGTTTGTGTACATGTGCGGCTCCTTTCTTTTGTTTTTTACACTATTTGTGTAAGTCCGTATGTCTCTACCCTTTTCCTCTTTGTCTGTTCAGAGACTTTCACCCTGCAAGTCCCCCTTGCAGGGTGCGGCGTATCCGCCTTATAAAATCATGGTACGACATACTCCCTTGTGCAAGCACAGCCCGTATGTCGTACCATGATTTTGCAAGTCTCTGAACGGTATCATAATATGAATATTTTGTCTCATTATATGCATGGACTGTTCATGTGACATTATCTTATAATATATCTAACAAATGACGAATGTACAACGTTTTATATATTAAATCAACCACAGGAGGTATTGTTATGATCATTCCGCGTCACTACGAAAATCTGCATATTTTGCATGAAAACACCATGTCAGAGAGGAATTACTACATTCCAGCAGAGAAAGCATACAGCACACCACTTGATGCAAGGGATCACTCGGACAGAGTACAGTTTCTGAATGGAACCTGGAAGTTCCGCTACTACGACAGCATTTACAAGCTTCAAGACGAATTCTACAGTGAGGGATATGATATATCCGGTTTCGATGATATTCCGGTTCCATCAGTATGGCAGATGCACGGATACGACTATCACCAGTACACCAATGTCAGGTATCCATTTGCATTTGATCCGCCTTATGTGCCAAAGGACAACCCTTGCGGAGCATATGTGACTGACTTTATCTACGATCAGAACGAGGACGCCCCACTCGCGCACTTGAACTTTGAGGGTGTTGATTCCTGTTTCTATGTATGGCTCAACGGCAGGTATGTTGGCTACAGCCAGGTGTCCCACTCAACCAGTGAATTTGACATAACCGAATTCATAAGAAACGGCTCCAACAGGCTCTGCGTGTTGGTCCTCAAATGGTGCGACGGAAGCTATCTTGAGGATCAGGATAAGTTCCGCATGAGCGGTATTTTCAGGGATGTATATATCCTGAAACGCTCCGAGGGCGCTGTATACGACTATTTTATAAAGACCAGCTGTGACGATATAAAGGATCCAACTAAGGCAGATGTAACAATAGACTTCACAGCATTTACAGAATATTCCTGCGTTGAAGACCGTTTTTCATCAAAACCGGAAACAGTGGTTGATAAAGGCGCTGATTCAAATGTTGATATTGAAGTTACTATTCTGGACGCCGATGGCAACATATGTTCATCAGGCTGTGTAAAACGTGAAATTTGCGCCCAGGGCGGTACCAATACCAATGCAGCCGAGATTAAAACCACAGCCAGCTCCAACAGTATTACTTTATCGATTGACTCTCCTGTTCTGTGGAATGCAGAAAGACCATTCCTCTACACTGTCATCATCAGATGCGCCGGAGAGGTCATCACTGACAGGATAGGAATCAGGGAGATAACCATAGAGAATAAGATCGTGTATATCAACGGCATGCCTATCAAATTCCACGGAGTGAACAGGCACGACTCCGACCCTGTGACAGGTTTTACAATCAGCAGAGAACAGATCATCAGGGATATGTCTCTCATGAAGCAGCACAATGTCAACGCCATAAGGACCAGCCACTATCCAAATGTGCCTTATTTCTATGAGCTCTGCGACGAATACGGATTCTATGTGATAGACGAGGCTGACATAGAGGCACACGGTCCAAGCGAATTATTCTATTCGGATAACAATTGGGATAACAAAGCAGCAAGGTGGAATGAGCCGATAGCCAACAACCCTGAATTCTGTGAATCCATTCTTGACCGTATCATGCACTGCGTCATCAGGGACAAGAACCGTGCCAGCGTAGTCATTTGGTCCATGGGAAATGAGAGCGCATACGGCGTGACATTTGAGGAGGCTCTGGCATGGGTCAAGTCCTATGACAGTTCCCGTCTCACCCACTACGAGAGTGCCCAATATACAGACGGCAAGAGAAAATACGATTACAGTAATCTGGATCTCTACAGCAGAATGTATCCATCCATATCCGAGATGGCTGAATATATAGATGGTGACGGCGACAAGCCTTACATTCTGTGCGAATACTGCCATGCCATGGGCAACGGTCCCGGAGATCTGGAGGACTACTTCCAGTTCTTCGACAGCCACGAAACCACCTGCGGAGGATTTGTGTGGGAGTGGTGCGACCACGCCATATACAGGGGCAAGGCGGCAAACGGCAAGGCTATGTACGCCTACGGAGGCGACAACGGCGAGACTATCCACGATGGCAATTTCTGTATGGATGGCCTGGTCTATCCTGACCGCAGGCCGCACACCGGGCTGCTTGAATTCAAGAATATCCACCGTCCGGCCAGGATCGCTAACTATGATGGGGCAAATGGAATTCTGACGCTGCACAATTATCTGGATTTCACTGACATCAGGGATTACCTCACTATGAGCTATGAGGTCACTTGTGATGGACAGGTAGTTATATCCGGGAATATTGATGTTCCTTCCGTGGCACCTCACGGCGATGGGACTGTCAGCCTAGGACTTATTACGGAAATGCAGAACTTTATGCATAACCTATCCACAATCAATGGTTCTGATAATTCAGGCAGCTCAACTGCTGCCGATTGCTCTAGTATCGCTGAGCGTTTCAGTGATAAAGCCTGCATAAAGGATATGATTCCACATAGAGCATTCCTCCGTGTGATATATAAGGCAGCTGTAGGCAGTGCATTTATCAAGGAAGGTGATGTGCTTGGATTCGATGAAGTTGAACTTGACTCACCAAAGCAGAATACAGACGAGATTCTGGATAAAACATCAGCTTTGGACAAGGCGCAGACTATGGACAAGGCGCAGGCTATTGACAAAACGCAGAATTTGACAGAACAAGATCTAGCCGCTCAGGATACAGCTTCTACCCGCCTTCATATATCGGAGAGCGACAAAGAATTTGTTATCAAGGGTAAAGATTTTGAATATACATTTGACAGGAACACAGGAAACTTTGCAGGTATTGCGGTGAATGGTCAGGAACTTCTCGCTGCTCCGTGCGATAAGACCATCTGGCGCGCGCCTACAGACAACGACAGAAATATCAAGAACGAGTGGTTAAGAGCCCACTATGACATGATATCCGAAAGGACATATGAGACTGGCTGCATTATAAAAGATGGATGTGCCGTGATATCGTGCACGTCAAGCCTCTCAGCACCAACGGTACAGCCTGTTCTGAGGATAAACGCTGAATGGATAATAACACCTGAAGGAACTATAAAATCAAAAATGCATGTAAAGAAAAATGCTGAATTCCCTACGCTCCCAAGATTCGGCGTGAGGATGATTTTGAGAGAAGATATGCGAAATGTAAATTATATCGGTATGGGGCCATACGAGAGTTATATCGACAAGCACCATGCAAGCTGGCATGGCTCATTTTCTGCATCCATTGACGAGATGCACGAGGACTATATCATGCCGCAGGAAAATGGAAGCCACTTTGACTGTAGCCTTGTTCAGGTCAGTGCCCCTGGAGCAAGCGACGAGTCTGACAGGAATAGCTCCGACAAAAATAACTTTGTCAACGGTTCATCATATCAGAGCATTTGCAATGCGCAGACAGCCGAAACGATCGCAGCTACAACAGCCCACAGCATAACCGTGACATCCGCTGTGCCATTTTCAATGAACGCCTCGCCTTACACCGCAGAGGAACTGACCAAAGCAGCCCACAACTACGAGCTGCCGGAGAGCGGCAAATCCGTCCTGTGCATAGACTATCGCCAGAACGGAATCGGCTCCAACAGCTGCGGCCCCGAGCTTGATGAGAAATACAGATTTGACGAGGATGAGTGGGAATTTGGATTTACCATGCACGTGAAATAGATACAAAATTATCGCTAAATTAAGTTTATCTCATGAAAAAGGACAAAGTCTCCAAACTTTGTCCTTTTTTCCGCTTATATGAGTATTTAGATACAATTTTGTATCTTTTTCACCATTTTGACTGTGATTAGTGAGAATCAATTATCAGATTTACCAGAAATCTGCCAAGCAGCGATATTCCTCTTCATCAGGCGCATCTTCTCCGGATCCTTGCCCGGTTTTTGAACGCCTTCTACCACATCGTACTCTATGCCAGATGACACATCGACTACGTCAGGATGTACCTGCTCTATCGCTCGCCGCACATTGTCCGGCGTGAGACCTCCGGCAAGCACAAACAGCCTTCCATCTCTGTCGATATCCGTCAAACTGTTCCAGTCAAATGTCTTGCCACTTCCAGGTTCACCGGCATCGAACACATAACCTGCAACATTCGAAAGGCTTTGATAATGTGGGTACATATCCATATCCTTCACATTGAACGCCTTCCATACAGGCAAATGCGCACTCTCTATAAGCTCATCGCTGGCCTGTCCATGAATCTGGATAACATCAAATCCCAGCGCTGCTATCTCCGCTATCTGATCCGCATCCGGGGATACCACCACTGCAACCTTCTTAACTTCTTCCTTCAGTTCTTCGAGTAACATGCGCGCAGCCTCTGCACTGACATTTCTCTTTGATTTCGGGAAATACATCACCATTCCTATATAATCAGGTCTCACTTCATTCACCGCGGCCACATCGGCCGGGGTCGTGATTCCGCACATCTTTATCTTCATGCTGTCTCTCCTATTTTTTTAACATCGGCTCGTCAACAGGCGAAAACTGATGCTACATATCCTTATCGAACGTCAACCCAGATAGATCAAGTTTATATATCGTATCAACCATCTTTTCGTTTTCCAGAAACATCATCATATATATTGGCAAATATACTTTTTTGCCGCTGACCTCTACGTTTCCCTCCGAAAAAACATATGCATATTCTATTCCGTAATTTTCATCAGCTAAAACATTGCACAATGCAGAGTGCCTTTTGTAATCCTTGCCCGATTTTATCTCCAGTGGGACTACTTTTCCATTCAGTTCTATTACAAAATCAAGCTCCCCCTGCTTTTTGCTGTTAAAATAATATTCTTTATGACCTTTGCTGAGTAGTTCCTGAGAAACCACATTTTCAAATAGCGCACCATTGTTTATAGACTTTTCTTTATTCAGTATCGCCATTTTTACCTGATCCGAATACCTACTTGTCAGCAGCCCTACATCGGAGAAAAATAGTTTAAATAGATTCCTATTCTCACTGATCACAAGTGGAAGTTTCGGCTCACTTATATTATAGACCGGTATCGCAACCCCAGCATCCTTAAGCCACAGGAAATCATTTGCAACCCTGTCATAACTGAGACCTTTACCTATACTATTGATCTGGAACCGTTTATTTTTCTGATCAAGCTGTCCCGGCATAGCATCATATATCTCCTGCAGTTTCAGCTTGTATCTTGTCTCATACTTTGTAAAATCACTCTTATATAATCTAACTATCTTTTCATGTACCTCCGCTACCTTCGCAAGATCATTTGTCTCCACATAGGTATTGACCGCCTCCGGCATTCCGCCCACGATAAGATACAGATTAAATACATCAATCATTTTTTCATGTACAAACGAGTCAACTGGCAGCCTCTGCATAAAGCATTCCTTCAGTGTGTCGATCACATTCTGATTCACACCAACAGAAACCATAAATTCGCACAGATCCATCGGATACATATCGCATACACGCAGATATCCAACCGGTGCAGATCTGAGGTCATTCAGCTCTACGCCCAAAAGCGAACCGCTCATGATATACCTGTAGCTCCCATCTTCCACCAGAAACTTCACTCTTGTCACTATATCTTTAAACTCCTGCACCTCATCCAAAAATATGATCGTATGACCTTTCTCAAGAGGCTGTTTAGTCACCAGGCTAAGTCTCATAAGCAGATCCTTTGCATCTCTGGCACCGTCAAATAATGTGACAAGCTCTGGTTGGTCAATAAAATTCAATTCCACATATGGAACTCCACTTTCTCTGAGGCATTCTTTTATAAGATATGTCTTACCGATCTGTCTTACTCCAGTTATGAGCAAAGCATCCCTGCCGCTCTGAATCCATGAATCTATATATTTTTTTGCCGATCTTTCCAGCATAAAATCACCCCACATACTGCTTTTGCAACTTTTCTATCCCTATGATAGCAATTTTTTGCAACTTTTCCAACCTTTTCGCGGTGATTTTTGCAACTTTTCCAACCTTTTTTCGATGGTTTTTGCAACTTTGCGATCTTTAGTAACAATTTTCTTTTATTTTACGGCGGGTCCCCCTTATGAAAATATCTGTCCGGGCAGTGTCTTTTTCTCTTTATATGGAAACTGCCTGTCGAATTCTTCCGCAGCCAAGTTCTGCAACTTTCTGCAGTGAATAGTCAAGTAGGATCTTCCCGTATCCCTTACGCTTAAGTTCATTCTTTATGCATATAGGGCCCATCGTCATAACCCGAATACTTCTTCCATCATCCGCTGTTATTTCCGCCCTCATAAACATGTTCTGCCCGATGATTTCTCCATTTAACAGCATTACAAAATCCAGTTCTGGGACAAATGCACTGTCATTTCTCAGCTGATCAAGCACATAGTGTTCCAGACAGCCGGGACGATACACATTCCAAAAACTATTCCGCACCAGATTCTCGACTTTCCGGTATTCATCCTCTTTTTCCAATCGTATAACCAGATCTTCACTATGTCTGACCTGGCTGATATCCCCATGATCATTCATTCCATCTACCTCCTTCTGCCGATCACCAAACAACGAAAATTTAAAATCAAACCTGTAAGTTTTTGGCAAATTCACTTATTGCCTGGCCAAATTGTTTCTTTATCTTTTTCCTGTCGGACGCTCCATCATAAAGGCTATAGTACAGGAACATGATCGCATAAAACTGTGCAGCCTTCCTCCTTGCGCCTTTGATTCCCATGCTCTTGAACAGGTCCTTTACATAACCGACAGGTCCCGCCACAAGATACTGCTGATACAGAGCCTGCATCTCTGCACTGCGGAACTGTTCTACCACAAGCAGTTTTCTGAAAGAAGAGGCAAAATCATCCTCTGTCCAGTACTCGAACATAGACCTGCTGTACTGCACAAAGTCATCCAGTGATACCTCTTCATACTTTTCCGGCATGCTCTCTTTATCGCCCTCCGGCATGTCATGACTTTCCGCCTGATCACTGTCACCCTGTTCCATCCTCGCGACAATATGATCGAATATATCCCGCTTATTCTTATAATGTCGGTACAGTGCACCTTTTGTAATCCCAAGATCACCCGCTATCTGGCTCACCGACACCGCCTCATAGCCATCTCTGGCAAATCTGTGAAGTGCCGTTATCAATATCTCTTCCTTAGTATCTCTTGTGACTTTAGTTTCTTCCATATAGTACACGTCCCTCCGTATCAGCATATTCAACTCTGTATAATAAACGACCGTTTACTTCATGTTGGTAAACTGTCGTTTATTTGTCAAGCATTTTATATGTAGTCTCCTTCGCATTAGCTCAGCCAGCATTCTGTATTTCAAGTGCAAAAAATGTAAATTTTTAAAAGTTTTTGCACTTGAGTGCATAAACTTTATTTTTTTTATAATTTATGCTATACTTTTCCCAGAATATATAGCAAGGAGGAATGTCAAATGATCGATACCCACGAACTTAAAAAAAGAGATTTATATTTGAACAAAATTATTGCTTTCCAGGATACCGAACCTGTCAAGGTTATTACTGGAATACGAAGATGTGGCAAATCCAGCCTGCTAAAACTAATGACTCTCCACCTGAAAGAAATGGGCATTTCTGATGATCAGATTCTTGAAATGAACTTTGAGTCATACTCATTCAGAAATATGAACAGTGACTCTTTCTATGAATATGTGAAACAACATATAATACTAGACAAAAGAATGTATCTTTTCTTTGATGAAGTTCAGCGTGTTACTGACTGGGAAGATGCAGTCAACGCTTTTCGTGTAGATTTTAACTGTGATATTTATGTCACTGGATCCAACGCCTATATGCTCTCGTCTGAATATGCAACTTATTTATCCGGCAGATGCATAGAGATAAAAATGCTGCCGTTGTCTTTTTCTGAATTTCTTACTTTTCACGATTTTGAAATCAAAGAGACAAAAAGTGCTTTAGGAAATACCCGCAAACAAATATTTGATAAATCTGGTTATCATTATGAACTACGTGAGGTTTTCGATGCATACATGCGTTTTGGAGGCATGCCTGGAATTGCCGATGTAGGATTAGACCAGGAAAAAGCGCTTATGCTGCTTGAAGGCATCTACTCAACCGTGATTATGCGTGATATCCTTGAACGCGAAAACCGCAGAGGTCAAAAAAGGATCACAGATCCTGTTCTCCTTAAGAAGATCATCATGTTTCTTGCTGACAACATAGGAAGTAATATATCCGTCTCCTCTATAGGTAATGTTCTGACAAACGAAGGCCTTCTTGAGGACGGAAAGCGAAAAGGCACTCCTAGTGCTCATACTGTTCAAGCCTATATAAATGCACTACTAGAATCATATTTCTTCTACGATATTAAAAGATTTGATATTAAAGGGAAGGAATTCTTACGAACCCTGGGAAAATATTACATTGTGGACATAGGGCTTAGAAATTATCTGCTCGGTTTCAGGGATCGTGACACTGGTCACGCTATAGAAAATGTTGTCTACTTTGAACTATTGCGCCGAGGATATGATGTATCTATTGGTAAAATAGATAACTCCGAGGTTGATTTTATAGCGACAAAGGCAGATGACAAAATCTATGTTCAGGTCACAGAATCAATGACAAGTGAAGATGTTCGTAAGAGAGAGCTTGCACCTCTTCAAAAAATTAATGACAATTACGAGAAAATTATTCTTTCTCTGGATACCGGAATGGACTCTTCCTATGATGGTATAAAATCTGTCAACCTGATCGACTGGCTGCTCTCGGGAAATATTTGATCATAACCACCGGCTAAGCCGGTGGTTACAATTATAATTTCTTATTCTATTTTCTCACCTGTCTGGCAGCCTCAACCATATTTCTGAGGCTGGCGTCAGTCTCAGGCACACCTCTGGTCTTAAGACCGCAGTCCGGGTTGATCCAGAGCTTATTCCGGCCTATCTTCGTGAGCATGACATTTACCGCCTTCACGATCTCTGCCACCGATGGAACTCTCGGAGAATGAATGTCATACACTCCAGGTCCCACCTCTGTCTCGAAGTTGTTCTCCCTGAGAGAATCCAGTATCTGCAGATCAGATCTTGACGCCTCAAATGTGATGACATCCGCGTCCATATCGTCTATGGCAGGTATTATATCTGTAAATTCACTGTAGCACATATGTGTGTGTATCTGCGTCTCCGCTTTCACTCCGCTGTGTGTCAGACGGAATGCAGGTATTGCAAAATCAAGGTATTCTGTATACCAGTCAGATTTTCTGAGCGGAAGTTTCTCTCTAAGTGCCGCCTCATCTATCTGTATCATCCTGATTCCATGCGCCTCCAGATCCAGCACCTCATCTCTGATCGCAAGCGCTATCTGTGATATAGAGTCCTTTATGGAGATATCCTCTCTTGGAAACGACCAATTGAGTATCGTCACCGGACCCGTCAACATTCCCTTCATGATCTTGTCTGTGAGCGACTGCGCATATACAGACCAGTCCACCGTGATCGGCTTTTTGCGGTATACGTCACCCCATATCACTGGTGGTTTTACACACCTTGTTCCGTATGACTGTACCCACGCTTTCTCAGTGAACAGGAAACCTCCAAGTGCCTCACCGAAGTACTCTACCATGTCATTTCTCTCATACTCACCATGTACAAGCACATCCAGTCCGATGTCCTCCTGCCACTTTACACATTCCTTTATTTTACTCTTCACAAAGTCCACATACTCCTGCTCAGTTACCACTCCCTTTCTGAGCTGTGCTCTCTGCGACTTTACATCCTTGGTCTGTGGGAATGAACCTATAGTGGTGGTCGGAAGTTCTGGAAGTCCAAACTCCTTCTTCTGGAGAGCCTGTCTCTCACTTCTCTTCGGAAGTCTTACATAATCCGCCTCAGTCACTGCCGCAAGCCTCTGTCTCACCTCATTGCTGTTACAGTCTCTTGTTCCCGCAAATAACTCCTGATTCTTGTGATATGCCTCAAGTTCTGTATAGTTATATCTCTCAGCAAGTGTCGCAAGCTCCGAGAGTTCAGTAAGTTTCTCCTCCGCAAATGCAAAGAACCTCAGATAGTCCTGTGATAGTTTCGTCTCATGCTTAAGTGTGTATGGCACATGAAGCAGTGAGCAGGATGTAGACAGAACCACATTTATCTTCTTATCACGGAGCTGCCTTATGATCTTGAGTGTCTTGTCATAATGATTTCTCCAGATATTTTTTCCATTTACCAGACCGGCAAAAAGTACCTTATCCCCAGGGAATCCGTATCTGTTGATAAGCTCTCCAGTCTGTCTGCCCTCTATAAAGTCAAGACCTATTCCAGCAAATGGCATATTTATGATATCCTCATACACATCCCTCACATCACCGAAGTATGTCTGGAGGAGTATCTTACACCCCACATGATCTGCAAATACCCTGTAATACACCCTGTGGAAAAGTGCCTTATCATCGTCATCCATATCTCTCACCAGTGACGGCTCATCAAACTGCAGCCACTCCACATTCTTATCTGTGCACTCGGCAATGAGCTGTCTGTAAGCCTCTGCCACATCATCAGCCAAATCTTCTGCATTCTTTGATCCCACATATCTGCAGAGCTTAAGCATTGTGTACGGTCCTGTAACCACAGGCTTTGTCTTGATCCCCAGCTTCTTGGTCTCCTCGTATTCACCTGTAAGTTTCTCACAGTCAAGGCTTATCACTGTGTCATCCTCTATCTCCGGAACTATGTAGTGATAGTTTGTGTTGAACCACTTCTTCATCGCAAGAGCCTTCACATCTCCAGATTCTCCCTGATACCCCCTTGCCATGGCAAAGTACGTGTCAAGCTTTGAGACATTTAGCTCTCTGTATCTCTTTGGCACAATTCCGAGAAGAACTGCTGTATCAAGCACGATATCGTAGAATGAAAAGTCGTTGCATGGAACAAAATCTATTCCTGCTGCCACCTGTGTTATCCAGTGTCTGTGCCTTAGATCCGCTGCAATTCCTGTAAGCTCCTGCGCCGTTATCTCATGTCTGAAATATTTTTCAGATGCAAATTTTAACTCTCTTAATGTTCCCACCCTCGGAAATCCTATAACTGATGTCTTCATCATATCCTCCTGTAATTTATTGCGTCTGCTCCACAAGTTTTCGTAAGGAGGACCCACTTGCGGGAGATTCCTTGCGAAGTACGCAGACGCCGCGCGAAGCGCCTTTCATGCGTCTGCTCCACATTATATAAAGACATCCCTCACTTGTATAATACATAAAAATATAGCGTGAATATAGTTTTACGCTATATCCGCGCTATATTTATATCTTATATTCTATGTCAGATCGACGAAAAATCTGCATCCCTGCCATCTTCACGAGTCTCTCTACATATCCCGTTTAACCCTTTTCATATGTTCTGCTGCTTTCTCCCTCACATCTCCGCAGGCAGGCTCTCCGTCATTCCTCATCTCGTTGAAGCGCCCCCTGTGCTGGAGCTTTCTCTGAGGAATTTTTACTGAAGCTTCCGGCTCGTCACAATACGCCGTACCACCATCTTCCGGCTCGTCGCAACCCGCCGCACCAGCCTCTTTCGTCGTCAGTACTGTCTGCTTTATATCATTTGTCTCACCTGCTGTGAGATATTTCCCCAGAGCACCGAGGTAAGTATTTCCAAGTCTGCTGAGGATCGCCTTTCTGTGGACGATATAGCCTATCCGCATATCGCTCTCATCCGCAAGTGGCACCGATATAATGTCCTTGCCGTTCAGCTTTTCATCTATGACCCCGCTGCACACAGTATATCCATTCAGGCCTATCAGCAGATTGAACAGCGTCGCTCTGTCCCTGACTCTTATATTCTTCTTTCTCTCCGTTGTGGAGAATATTTCCTCCGAGAAGTAAAAAGAGTTGTGCTCCCCCTGCTCAAATGACAAGTATGGATAAGCCTCCAGCTCTTCATTTGTTATGATATCATTCTTAGCCAATGGATGCTTTCTGCTTATGAACACGTGAGGCTTTGCCACGAACAGCTCATGAAACTCCAGGTCATTTGCCTTGAGGATCTTGTTCAAAACTTTCTCATTGAAATCGTTCAAGAAGAGTATTCCGATCTCACTTCTCATCCTGGCAACATCATCTATGATCTCATAGGTCTGTGTCTCTCTTATGCTGAAATCATATTCATCCTGGCCATATCTCTTTATCAGGTCGACAAATGCATTCACCGCAAATGAATAGTGCTGGGTGGACACGCAGAAGCTCTTCTTGCCGCCATCGTCCCCCTTATATTTGTCCTCAAGGACCTTCGCCTGTTCAAGCACCTGTCTCGCATAGCCAAGAAAAACCTCACCCTCTATAGACGGACTTATCCCCTTGTTAGACCTATTGAATATATTTATCCCCATCTCTTTTTCCAACTCATGGATGGCATTTGTCAGGCTCGGCTGGGATATATACAGTCTGTTAGCCGCCTCAGTGATCGTGCCCGTATCAGCAACCATCACCACATATCTAAGCTGCTGAAGTGTCATGATCTCACCTGCTTTCTACTATTATTTTCTTAAACTGCTTTGCTGCCTCATTCAGTGGGTGCAGGCAGTCATACACAAGACATACATTCCTGTCCGGAAGCTTTTCCTCAAGTGAAAGCTTTACGACCTCCTTGTTCTTTACTGCCTCCCTCGCCATCAGTTCCGGTATAAATGCAAGTCCAAGCTCACACTTCACAAGTGGCAGTATCTGATCCGTGGTGGCCGCCTCCGTGTCCGGCGCAAGCTCCACGCCATGCTCCCTGAATATTCTGTCGTAGAATCTGAATGTCATAGTCTCCCTGCCTAGACAGATCATAGGATAGTTCCTCATCTCCGCAATGGACAGTTTTTGCTTTTTAAGTGAAAAAAATGTCGTTCCGCCGATAAGTATCTCACGATATGACTGCAGCATGATCTTCTTGAGCGGAGCCTCCACATCAGCTGGGGTCGTGACCACCGCAAAGTCTATGCTGCCATTCTTCACTTCATCCACCGCCTGAGGTGTAGAGTGATTATATATCTTGAGATTTATCCCCGGATACGCCATGTGAAATGCGCGCAGCTTGTCCAGCAGATAAATGTTGAGTGCCGTCTCGCTGACTCCTATCGCTATACTTCCCTGCGTGAGATTCTCGCCGTCAGCCAGTTCGTCCTCTGCCGTCAAAAGCTGTGACATTGCAGCCTCCACATATGAATAGAGCTGTTCGCCATCCCTCGTGAGCTGCACTCCCCTATTCGTTCTGACGAAAAGTATCCTTCCAAGCTGCTGTTCCAGACAGTTCATAGCCCTTGTCACATTTGGCTGGCTGTTACCGAGAACCTTTGCCGCCTTGGTAAAATTATGGTACCTTGCCACATAATAAAATATCTTATAATATTCGAAATTAACGTTCATGAATTTTCCTTTCGTAAAACTATTCACTATGCAGCAATCTCTGGCATATCATTTTATTATTGCTGTCATATCAATTATGATTTTCACTTATTGCCACCTCGATAGTATAATCTAACCAGATTAAAAAGACAATACAACATTTATCATATGAAAGGATGCGCATATATATGGAAGAAAAGACCATTTTCCCAAGGGAAGAAAAATCGGAAATATTATTTGAAAAGATCCTCAGGGATCCCTGGGCATGTGAAAAGCTTATGGATACATTTTGCAATTATCTGTTCTGCAATGATGACTTTGACTGCAATCTGTCACCGGAAGAATTTGCAAAATCACTTCTCTCCGCTTATCTGGACAGAGATATGTCTGCATTCCTGATGTCCATCTGCAACAATACCATGTTCGATCTGCTAAGGAATTCCTACCTCATCCCATATCGCTTCAACGCCGATGGCAAGACCAATCCTGTCATCACGACCGATGAGCACGGCGAACTTCTGCCTGAATTCAGAAACTCTGTAAAAGAAAAAGATTATCAGCACTTTCACGATATATACACACATATGACACACAACGAGAATATGTATCTTGCAAAGGCATACAGATACAGCCATGAATACACTTCTGACAACATGGAAGTCGGACAGAAGATCCTTGAGGAGTGCACTGGAGTCCTGCTCATCAGAGAGCTGCCGGACACGGTAAAGCTCAAGGAGACCGAAGCTGAGGCATACTGTGCTGTATGGGATATCATGGTCGAACTGGAGAAAAATCTTCCCATGGCATTTGTATTCTATGGTCAGGATACCCTGGACAGACAGGGCATGCGATATGACGAGCTTGGAATATTCCTGCCGGATTCACTGCTCATGAAGAATCTTGAAAGACACGTTGCGAAAGCCGAGGCGATCATTTATGCAGAAAAGTAATACTGGCAAAACAGCAAAATCCGCAAATGCTGGATCATACATAGACATCATGGAAAAAAATCACATGGAGATCCCATGGCATGACTACGCCAATGCCGACAGCAATGTACTCATATGCAAGGCAGGTCTGATTGAAAAGGCTTCTGTCATAGGCAGAGTCGGTCTTATCATGCTCTCATGCGGAACAGGTGCATGGCGTGTCCGTACTTCCATGAACAGGCTTTCCAAGGAACTGGGCGTCACATGTACCGTTGATGTCGGTCTCATGTCCATAGAATTCAACTGTTTTGACGGTCACGACTGTGTATCACAGTCCCTGTGCATCGCCAATACCGGGGTGAACACCTCAAAACTCTACAGAATGGAGCAGTTTGTTGACAATTTTCCAAATGAAGAGGCGCATCTGACTGGCGAGGAGATCCATCAGAAGCTTGATGAAATAGAAAGAATACATGCCTTATACTCTCCTCTCCGTCTCGGACTTGCCTCTGCCCTAGCCTGCTGCGCCTTCACATTTCTTCTAGGTGGCGGACCTGTAGAAATGATACTGGCATTTGTCGCAGCCGGAATCGGCAATCTCATAAGGACAAAGCTTATCAAACACCATTTTACTTTATATATGAACATAGCGGTATCCGTGTCAGCCGCTTGTCTTGTGTACGCACTGCTGCTAAAGGTCGCTGAACTGGCATTCCATATACCCGCCTTCCACGAAGCCGGATATATCTGCTCAATGCTGTTCATCATACCGGGATTTCCATTTATCACCAGCGGCATAGACCTTTCAAAACTGGATCTGAGATCCGGACTTGAGAGGCTTACATACTCGATCATCATTGTGCTTGTGGCAACGATGTTCGCATGGATCATGGCGCTTCTGCTGAAGCTCCACCCACAGGATTTTGCGACACTCGACATAACACCAGAACTTCATCTGGTATTCAGATTGATTGCCAGCTTCTGCGGTGTATTCGGATTCTCCATCATGTTCAACAGCTCCATACACATGGCTGCCACAGCCGCTGCCATCGGTGCCATAGCCAACACTCTACGTCTAGAACTTGTAGATCTTGCCGGCATCCCTGCAGCTGCCGCCGCATTTGCCGGAGCCCTCACGGCCGGACTGCTCGCTTCATTCATCAAAAGCACCAACGGTTATCCGCGAATCTCACTGACAGTTCCATCCATAGTCATCATGGTTCCAGGACTTTATCTTTACCGGGCAATATACAACTTTGGGATCATGTCACTTTCCGATGCCGTGTCCTGGTTTGCAGCTGCCATCATGATCATCATAGCCCTGCCACTTGGACTGATATTTGCAAGAATCCTGACGGACAGAACCTTCAGGTACTGCACCTGATCCACGAATGGGGTCAGGCACCTCCGTCCCCCAGATGGGATCAGCGCCTAAATGTCAAATCTACAACCAAGGAGTATATGAACCATGAAGTTTTATCCACATAGACAAATGTCAGAATCTTTCATCACCGCGGCCTTCCTGTCAGTATCAGGAGGTCTGCAGGATGCATATACCTATATATTCAGAGGAAAGGTATTTGCAAATGCACAGACAGGCAACATAGTTCTTCTCGGTCAGAATCTTGTAGACCGAAACTGGAGAATGTGTGTACACTATGCCGTTCCTCTATTATTTTTTGCACTTGGAATTGCTGCTGCCGAGTGTATAAAACAGAAATTTCAGAATATGCAGCAGTTTCATTGGAGACAGATCGTTGTATTGTGTGAGATTTTTCTGCTTCTTATCGTGGGATTTCTTCCCATAAGGCTTAATCTTATCGCAAATGCCATGGTTTCATTTTCATGTGCCATGCAGGTACAGGCATTCAGGAAAGTCAACGGCTATGCATTTGCCAGTACCATGTGCATTGGAAACATACGAAGTGGCACAGATGCCCTGTGTGCATACTTCAGAACAAAGGACAGGAACACACTTTTCAAATCCCTGTGCTACTGGGCAATCATCCTGCTGTTCGGAATCGGTGCCGCTGTGGGCGGTCACTTCATCCGTATATTTGACATGAGAACTATCTGGTTCTCCTGCTGTCTGCTGTTCGTAAGCTTCCTGTTCATGTTCATCAAGGAAGAGAGAGAATAAAAAATGAGCTTACGCGAGTCCTCCTTAAGGTGCAGACGCATGAAAGGCGCTTCGCGCGGCGTCTGCGTACATCATAAGGAATCTCCCGCTTACGCGGGTCCTCCTTAAGGTGCAGACGCATGAAAGGCGCTTCGCGCGGCGTCTGCGTACATCATAAGGAATCTCCCGCTTACGCGGGTCCTCCTTATGATATATAGTCGCCTCTATCGACAACTATCTGGAATCCGAACGCCTCTGCGCGCCTGTCAAGACAGCCGCGGCACTGGGCGGATTCCTCCCCCGTGCATATCTTGTTGTCATAGAGCTCGTATTTCTTTCGGACAGACACAGGAGACAGATTCGGCATGACCACATTTGCGCCGTGCATAAACCCACGCTCCCTGCCATCCGCCGCTATCGTTCCGAGAGATGTGGTGGATGGTATGAGTGCCTTCGGGAACATCAGTCTCAGCATGCTTATCATCACAAGGGTCTGCCTGACCGTTCCCTGCTCCATCTTCGCAAATGGCGTCTCTTTATGTGGAACATACGGTCCGATCCCTATCATCTGCGGCTGCAGCTTCGCAAGGAAATGCAGATCCTCAGCCAGATTCACTGACGTCTGATACGGCGATCCAACCATGAATCCACTTCCCACCTGATATCCAAGACTTTTAAGATTATACAGACATCGAACTCTGTTGTCATAGCTCATCTTCTCTGGATGGAGTCTTTCGTAGTGCTTCCTGTTCGCAGTTTCATGTCTCAGAAGATATCTGTCAGCCCCAGCCATCCGCCACAGCTTGTATGTCTCATACGAATGCTCGCCAAATGACAGCGTGACGGCACAATCAGGATGCCTCTCCTTGATACACCTCACAATGTCAGCTATAGCCCCATCCGAAAAGCCTCCGTCCTCGCCTCCCTGAAGCACAAATGTGCGAAATCCCAGTACATATCCTTCATCGGCGCAAGCCAGAATCTGATCCTTTGTCAGACGGTATCTGTCAACGTGGCTGTTGCTCTTTCTGATACCGCAGTAGTAGCAATCATTCTTGCAAATGTTCGTAAACTCGATAAGCCCTCTTATGTATATCCTGTTTCCGAATCTATCATGCGCCAGATCATAAGCTTTCGTTCTAAGATACTCAAAATCAGTGAGAACATCCTTAGAGTCCCCAGACATATTCGTATTCTGGCAAAGCGGATCATTTTGCGTCATAGACAGAACTTCTATAGCTTCAGCCAGCTCATCGACTCCCGGCAGTTCCCCCCTGCCCTGTCCATATTCAAATGTCTTATCTATGATATCTCTAACTTTTCCCATATAAACTCTACACCCTATTTTTTACATTTATAACTCTGTATGATCGAGAGGTTTCCGATACAAAGTAAATATATGGTAAACCAAGTCCCGCCAAAATACTCTCATCCTATTCCATTCTACTCCGTCATACAGAGCAGACTGCGTATGTGCGCAAGTCTGGCATCAAACTGCTCATAGAAATCCTTCTCCGCATCATACATTCCCACATACATGACCTGCAGCACCAGCATGGTCTGATTTCTCGCTGTCTCATCCTCGCCGGCGCGCATATATTCTATCAGGTTTCTCTGCATGTCTTTCTGGAACTTGTGCCAGTCATTTATATACTTCGTGTACCTTGGCAGATCCTCGATATCTATCCATTTCGACACCTTGACTTTAGTCCTGCCCGCGCGCTCACACTCATGTATCTGCAGGATATATCTGAATCCGTCATCGGTGTAATATCTGCCAAGTGGAAAGAGTCTGCAAAAACCCGGTCTCGCGCTATGGATGCTGCATCTGCCCTCCTCGTTTAAGAATGGACACTTATCCGCCGTCATCTTTATATTTGGCAGCACCAGACCATCCACCACATTGACCTCAAGCTCCTTTTCAAGCAGCTGCGTAAAGTTCTTTCCGGTCTCCCTGCAAAGTCTCATCACGTCCATGGGATCAAGAATAATAGAATTTCCCATCCCTGTGCAGCAAGCGTGACAACCCTTACATTCATTGCAGTATGCCTTCACCATATCATTTGCATCGTACAATCTTCCATCTGAGATATCTTCCAATTTCTCATTTCTTATCATAGCCGTAATCCTCAATCATTTTATTTTAGTACCCCAAACTTTATCCTCACCCTGTCCAGCTTCTCCAGGAATGGTCTCGCAACAAGCCATAGCGCAATGACAGTCGCGGTCGCCTGCGCAAGGTCAAATGGAAATCCTGTCACATAAGACGCCATGATCATGCTGAAATTCACATTTGGCTGCCACATGATGACCGATGCAGGATTCATGATCCCGCCGTACACAACTATACATATCAACGCGCCAAATATACACAGTCCCAGCTTTGTCATGTTTCTTGTCCTCACGCTTCTGCCTGCAAAGAACAGTCCGGCAAGGAATCCCACAAGTCCCATGGCGAACATCTGCCACGGCGTCCATGGCCCCTGTCCCATGATGAAATTTGACACGAACATAGTCATTGCACCGGTGATAAATCCGCCTTCACACCCAAACGCCACCCCGGCAATGATAACGATTGCCATGACTGGGGTGAAGTTCGGCAGCATGAAGAATGCAGTCCTTCCGGTCACCGCCAACGCACACATGACCGCCAGCGTCACTATATCTCTAACCTTGGGCTTTCTATCCTCAAATGATACGAAGAACGGAAGCATAGCCTCAAGCAGAACAAGCAGTGATATGAAGAAATACTTCTTGTCACCAAGCCTTGCCACACCAAACCATATGGTTGCAGGTATCAGAACGAGCACAGCCACAATACTTACCACTGTTCTCTTCCCAAATCCATGTCCGACCGAATCCATCACTATGTCTTCATTTCTCTTTTGGGTTATGGGACGTATGGCAACAAGTAATCCTAATATCGCAGCGATCATAACTCCATATAACACCAGATACTTTCGTCCCTCAGCTGTCACTGTCATCTGCTGCACAAGACCGGACAGATCTGACACAGACATTGTATTCCAGAATCCAAATATTATTATAACCGTTGTGACCGCGATGGTCACTATCTGCCAGATGCTGAGATTTTCAACTTTCCTGTCCTTGTTAAGGATTATGTCCGCAAGCTTATCGTCCGATATACCAGCAGCCTCTGACATTTCTGCAGTTCCCTGATTAGCTATTCTCAATGACTCATTTTCAATTCCCTGATTGCTGTCATTTCCTCCGCCAGCCACTCCTGTCACATCCATATCCGCACCATATGCCGCCAGCACCTCACGAACTGTCACCGCGCCGTCCAGAATATTTCTAGATATTCTAGATGCCGCCGTGGTAAAGAAATTGTTGTCTGACATATAGCTTCTAACATCACCGACCATCGCAACCTCTCCGTCAAACAGCAACGCAACCCTGTCGCCTGCCACCGCACAAAACTCAATGTCATGGCTGACGACAACTATCGTCTTTCCACGTTTCTGCAGTTTTCTAAGCATGTCCGCGAGCTGCATCTTGAACCCATTGTCCAGTCCCTTTGTCGGCTCGTCCATGAGCAGGATATCCGGATCAGCTATGAGCACCTTCGCCAAGCCAAGTCTCTGTTTCTCTCCGCCTGACAGATCATAAGGATGTCTGTCCAGAAGCTCCTCCAGCCTGCAGAACCTGACTATCTCTGCAAGCTGCTGTCTGTCATTTGCATCTATAAGTTCATCCCTCACCGAGCGCCTTGTAAATAGAAGTTCTGGGTTCTGTGGAAGCATCCCTGTCCTTAAATTCTTAGCTATACGAAGCTTTCCACTATACGGGCTGTACAAATTTGCGATCAGGGACAACATAGTCGACTTACCGCAGCCATTGCTTCCATTTATCATAAGAATTTCGTTTGCATATATATCAAGGCTCACCTGTCTGAGTACATCCCCTGTGTTCCTCTCGTATCTGAAGCTGACCTCATCCAGGCTGCACACCACAGGATGTTCCTCTCTGCATCCGGCATCTTTTTGACCGTTTACGGCGCCTCGCTTCTTATCACCTTTATCCACTGCGGCATTGTCAGCTTGGTTTTCGGAACCGTTCACGCCTTCATCAGCACCTCTGTTTTGTATCTCCGGCACCACAGGAGCTCCGCCGTTTTCTCTAAATTTCCTGTCATAATCCACAAGCCACTCCCGGGCATCCGGCACAGTGAGAGGCAGCTGCTTTCCCGAATTTTTCTCAAGCCCCATATATATCTGAACCGAAGCGGGCATAGAAAGATAAAGCCCTCTGTCTATCCGCTTCGTCCTGACACTCTCGGCAAATCCTCTCACATCGCCGTCATAGATGATCCTGCCATTCTCCATGACCACCGACCTGTTGCATACCGGAAGCACATCCTCTAGACGATGTTCTGTCATGATGATAGTCGTTCCAAGTTCTCGGTTTATCCTCACAAGGCTGTTTATAAAATCATTTGCCGCTATGGGATCGAGCTGGCTCGTAGGCTCATCCAACACCAACGCCTTCGGTGACATCGCCATAACCGAGGCAAGATTTACCAACTGTTTCTGTCCGCCGGACAGCTCCATCACTTTTCTGTGGAATATATCCCCAAGTCCGAAGAACGAACCCATCTCCGCAACCCGCCTTCTGACATATCCGTTGTTATACCCAAGGCTTTCAAGGCCAAATGCCAGCTCATGCCACACCTTGTCCGTCACAAGCTGCGCATTCACATCCTGCCACACAAAACCGATCTGAGATGCAGCCATCCTATCGTCAAGACTACATATGTCTTTACCATCAAAAATTATCTGTCCCTTCTTCTTGCCAACCGGAGTAACCGATGGCTTCAGCTGTCTGAGGAGAGTGGTCTTGCCACATCCGGATCTTCCGAGTATGACAACAAACTCTCCCTGCCTGACATGCAGCTCCGTATCCCGGAGAGCATCCGGAAGATATGTCCTGCCGCTCTCATCATTTCCGTCCGGATATGCAAAACTAAATTTATCTATATCAAAAATATTCTTATAAATATCCAACTTTATATCCTCTTTTATCTAATATCAGCCTGCCTGTATTCATATCTCATCTCATAAAACACGACTATTATATTGGGGGTTATCTAAGACCTTGTCCATCATTGCAAGCCAAAGCAGCATCTGTCATCTTCATACGGTTCTGCTTTATGTCATCTCTCACATGCACAAATACCGGAAGCCCGATCAGGCACACATACACTATATACATGCTCACCGTCAAGGTTCCTGTGAGATTGCCCCTTATCTCCGGATAATACCAGAACCTGAAACCGCCCTGCATACTTCCCCAGAGCACGTAGCCACCGCATATCAGCATATACACAAGCGCCCTGGCATCTCTCTTCCTGAACCTGAACAGCGAATACGCTGTCCTTCCCGGCAAACCATAGCCGCGGGCTTTCATACTATCTGCCGTGATAAGCGCTCTTTCAAGAGACCATGTCACGACCGATGACAGGACATGGCATCCCATACGCACGCTCTTAAAATATCTGCCATTTATATTGTATCCGGAAGCCTTCTGCGCCCTGTACACCTTTCCAAACTGCGCCGTGAGTTCCGGTATGAACTTGAGTGTCATCGATAACACCAGAGATAATACCGGTGCCAGCTTTCCAAATAAATAAACCATCTTATCAGAACTTATGACCGCATTAAAACATGAGAACCAGCACAACACACACACCAGCAAAAATGCAGCCATAACACCGTAAGCTATAGATTCAAGGGTGAGCGGATTTCCCGATGGCAGATATGCCAGTATCGTCACACCCTGATGGCTGAATGCCGGATTAAAAAGTGCCGTCAGCACGATAAGTGGAATCATATATTTCAAATTCGTTATAAATCCATGCCGTCCCCGAAGTATAACCGAGTACACAAATGCTACTATAAACGATATGCCCAGGCATACCGGATTGGTAAATGCCAGGGCATATCCTATAGCACATATAAAGTACATCAAATTTACTATCGGATGATAGCCGGAAAATGAATCATTCCTGTTCATTTTCTGTATATTCTCCAATCAGTTAAATAAAAAATAATTTTACATGCCGCCTCCGACATCACTGCCAAGACCTTTGCATGTATACAACCATTTTATCGAGTCCCCATCCTTGAGTCTGTACTTTGAACAGCCATAATTTGGAAACCATCCATTTACCGAATACATCCATCCGGACAAACTGCCACAGTCAAATTCATAAAGATTGTGGATGCCCTCTATATAATAACTTCCATATGCTGGCGTCCAGCTATATTCAAGCTGTATTCCGTAATCTCTGCACACGGCTCTAAGCACGTCAAACACCGTATCTCCATCCGTAAATGACACGCTCACTGTTCCAAGTATCTCGCCGCCCTCTGGTACATAATCCTGTTTTGACTCCTTGAGCCAGTCCCAATTGTCCAGAATCGTATAGCAACTTATATATATTGTACAGTGGTAAGTCTCTCCACTTGAACTCTCAGTCGTTGGTGCAGTTGTCTTTTCGGTGGTATTCTCTGTAGTCTTTGTCGATGCAGTTGTATGAGTACTCTCGGTCGTACGCGTACTCTCCGTAGTTCTAGTACTCTCCGTTGTGCGGGTGCTCTCTGTCGTCCGGGTACTCTCCGTTGTACGGGTACTCTCTGTCGTTCTAGTACTCTCCGTAGTTCTAGTACTCTCCGTTGTTCTAGTACTCTCCGTTGTGCGGGTGTTCTCAGTCGTATTTCTGCGCTCTGTAGTTCCGTTAACACCCGGCTTTCCGTCAGAAGGTTTATCAGACGGCTTATTGCCATCACCCTTTCCTCCATCTTTTCCCGAATCTGCAGTACTATCAGTTCCACCCCCGGAACTAGTGCTGTCCGTAGTCTCAGAACTGTTCTGCTCCTTCTTACCGGATGTAGCCGCCTCCGAAGCAGTGCTGCTCTGGGTATCCGTCGCTGTACTGCCATCCTGTGTAGTCACAACCACCGGTTTGTCACCGCTTGAGCCTGAGCCGATGTCTGTTGCGTCACCGGCCTGGCTTTCAGTGGTTGAACCCTGGTCTGCCCTATCTATATGAAATCCTCTGGCACCGGGAGTATTTCCCCCATACCAGAAAGCCCACACCAGGAGCAGGAGCATAACACAAGATCCAATAATCTGCTTTTTATATTTTGCTATAAACTGTTTTATTTTATCCATAAACTATATAAATTAATACTTCTCAGTCACAACGCTTACGCTGCTGCTCCAAGCTCCATAATATACAGTACTTCCAACCTTCTTGTAGCTTCTCACACGAACATAATACTTTGTTCCTACTCCGGCTGTCTTAACTGTGAGATCGTTCTTCTTTACTCCAGCAAATGTTACAATCTTAGATCCGGTGAAAGCACTGCTCTTTGCGTACTGTACCTGATATCCTGTTGCCTTTGCATCCTTCTTTACCTCTACCTCTATCTTAGCCTTTTCAGGTGAGCAGTAGTAATTTATAGCCTGTCCATTTACTCTGTAAATAGCCTTTGCCTTGTATGAAGATATTGCATAATCTCCAGATGCCTTTACCGCATATGTGTACTTAACTCCAGCCTTTACCCGACGGTCAGCATATGAGAGTGTCTTAACAGTGGCAACCTTTGTCCATATCTTGGCATTTCCAGCCTTTCTGTAAACAACATACTGTTTAGCGCCTGCTACCTTGTTCCACTTCAGTGTCACTCCTGCTTTTGCATTGCTGAGTGTAACTGCTGGTGTTGCAAGTGTTGTGATAGGAGTCTTTCTTGTCACGCTCTTGCCTGTATATGCTGATGTTCCAGCCTCTGATACAGCCTGTACTGCGTATGTGTAAACTGTCTTCTCTGTCACATTCTTATCAACATAGGTTGTCTTAACAGCATCTGCTATCTTCTCCCATGTGTCTGATGTTCCAGTCTTTCTAAGTACCACATAGCTGTCAGCATTTGCTGATGCATTCCATGTTACCTCGATACCAGCCTTTATATTTGTAAGCTTTGCTGCAGGTGCTGCAAGTACTGCCACCTTGACTGCCTCTGAGCTTCCAAACGACTTTCCGACAACAGGTCTTACCTCATACTCATATGACACTCCGGCCTTTGCTGTCTTATCACTGTAGCTAAGTTTCTCTGTCTCTGCAATCTTTGCAAATTCGCTCTCGCTCTCAGCCTTTCTGTATACAGCATATGAATCAGCTGCCGTTACAGCCTTCCACTCAAGTGCTACAGCGCCCTCTTCAAGTGAAGCTGCTGTTATCTCTGTCTTACCATCCTTGATCTCAAATGCCTGCTTAATCTTTCCTGTATAGTTTCCAATTCCTGTTACAGTAGCCTTCGCTGTTCCAACCTTTACATTGCTAAAATACGAAACTGTGAAGTCCTTGCCAGCCTCAAGAACAGTATCTCCAAGTGTTACATTTACTGTAGGTGTCTTCTTGCTGCCGTCCGCAACAATATCGTCTGTGTCAACTGTCACAACCGCATCAGTCAGCTCAATTGGCTTGATCTCAAATGTATACTCAACTGAACCTGAGTAATACTTGATTCCTGTGATCCTCACGCTTGCTGTTCCTGCGTTTACATTATCGATGTAGCTTACTGAGTAATCTGTACCAGACTTAAGTTTCTTGCCGTTATATGCTACGCTGACTGCTGGTGTCTTCTCTGTTCCGTCTGTAACATATTCCTCTGTTAAAACTGTAATGTCTGCCTTTGAGATATGTGTTGCATTTAATGTGTAATATTTTACGACCTTGCCTGTATACTTGCCCTTACCTGTAACTGTAAGTGTTGCCTTTCCAGGAAGTACATTGTTTGCAAATGCAACTGTGTAGTCTGTATTTGCCTTGAGTGTCGTACCAGCGTGCGTAACTGTCACATTTGGTTTCTTAACCTTTCCATCTGCAACAAATACCGTCTGATCGATAGCAACATCCGCCGCCTCTATCTCTGCCGAGTAGATTGAGAATGTCTTCTCTATCTGTCCCTCATAATCACCCATACCGATGATAGTTACCTTTGCTATGCTTCCAGCCTCTACGTTGTTGCTGAATTTCTTTGTATAGTCAACGCCCTCTGTGAGGAGAATGTCACCATACTTAACTGTGACCTTAGGCTCCTTTACTGTTCCATCATATACAAGGCCGAAATCAGCAACTGTTACATTTGCTTTCTCAACTGACTTCTTACCTGCGCTCTCCGTATAGAGTTTCTTTCTGTCACTCATGTTGTAGAGAGTCGTCTTTCCTGTCTTAAATCTGTCATATGATACAAGAGCATATGTAGCCTGTTCTGTAGCCATCATGTTTACTGAAAGTTTTCCATTTTGTGCTGCATGTGCAAATCCGCCTCCATCAATATAGAAGGAAAGCATTGCATCCAAGATAGAATTCATGTTCTTTACATACTGTGGATCTGTGTCGGCATCTCTTCCAAGATCAGAAAGCGCACATACTGTCTGAGCGCAGCTCTCTGAGTTTACAGTTCCCCATGAGCCCATGCCGCCATTTGATAACTGCTGATCAGATATAGCCTTCATACCACGATTGACTGCAGCCTTTACATCAGCATTTGTATTGTAATATGGTGCAAGGGCCTGAACAGCCATTGTCGTGATGTCAGGATCAGCCTTTGTGCCCCATAAAGCCCATCCGCCGCTGCCTGGGATCTCTTTGTCAAGTATGTACTGGATAAGTCCTTCCCTTGTCGTCTGTGTTGCTGTGCTGTCATCTGGCAGCTCAGGGATCTCATAATCTCCTGTGTCAAGAGCGATAAGAGCATATATAGGGCCATTTATTCCCTGCCATACAACATCATCAAGATTCGCAAGTGGCTCAAGAAGGTTGTAGCCACCTACATTTGTAGGATCTGCGCCGATTGCTGTAAGGCCAATGATAACTCGTGAGTTGTCTGTGAGCTTACGTGAGTGAAGCTTGTTGCTTCCTATATTCTGAACGTACTTTACAACATTGTTGTAGTATGCTGTATACCACTCAGGATCCTCATATCCATACCTGGCAAGAGCCAAAACTGCCCACTCTCCACCTACAGAACCGACCTCAGCCTCTGTGACTGTGTTTCTGATATACTTGATCGAACTGTCAAGCATCTCCTTGTAGGAGTCAGATGTGTTGTTTGCTTTGAGATCTGTCTTGATGGTGAAATATGACTTGTATTTTCCTCCCAATGAAGAAACCGAGAAATCAAGACCATTTGTTATATCATAAGTCTCCTTTGAAACAGACCATCCATCGATCACTGCATAGTGGCTGTTTAGACTTGTATCCATGGTGATGTATGCGGCCTGAGCCTCATTTGCAGGGACAGAAACCTCAAATACAAAAGGATCTTCCTCTGTACCTGCTGCCTTTGTCTCCTCACCATTTATATAGTAAGTATTTGTCATGTTGTAGTTCGCATCAAATGTCGTCTTCTTTGACATATTGAATGTCTGTCCTGCAACTGTGAGTGTCTTCACATACGGATTGCCGTAGTAGCCATTTCCGATATCATCGGTCGTCGTATCTTCGTTGCATGTATAATCAAATCTGAGACTATCTCCATCACTGAGAGCTATGCTGCTCATTCCCCAGTTTGAATAGTCGTCATTGTCATAGGCAAGCATCCAGCCTGAATATCCCACACCTGCGCCAAGACCATTGATACTGCTCACATATCCGCTTGATACTCCTTCAACTGATACACCAGCCTGGTCAAATGCCTTCTGTACAGCCTGCGTTGTAGTTGTGTCCGCATCCACCTCGACTGTCTGTTCCATTATGACACCTGTCTTCGAGGCGCCCTCGATTCCGGCATCCACTGCCGTGTAATCGTATGCTGAGACCGTGATCGTCTTGGTCTCTTCCGCTGCATACGCTGTCATGCCACCGCCCCATGGGCTTGTGACAACCGTTGCTGCCGCCATGCACATCGCCATACATGCCGCAAGAATTCTTCTTCTCATAAACGTATCTCCTTTCAATTTTTCCCAGAAAGGCATATTGAATCTTTCTACCCTGCACCGCTCTGTACGTTCTGACACGTCTCGCCGTATTTCAGATCACAAGCTTCAAAATACCCTTCTATCGAAGAATTAGATATATAGCAAGCGATCTGACTCGACAGGGGACACTCCCCTGCATACAGTAATGGCTGTTGCGACGGATTCTCACCGCACTTCCCTTCTTTTTACGCCGGAACATCTCCGGGACTATATATCTGGCGTGATCCAATGTCACACCAAAGCAATATTAACAACGCCAGCGCTCAGTGTCAACCTTATGTAAACATATAAGACAATTTATTTCTCATAAATAAGCAAAACAAAAAGCCGGCCACACAGTCCAATGCCCCCACCTACAAAGTCAGAAGGCCGACCCATGTAGGTGAGGGGTACTGTGATATCTGCAATCGGTAGCGCGGACTACCGAGCTTCGATACTTCCTGCCGAGGTGTAAGCAGCAACGCCCTTATCGCTGCTGGAACCGAGTGCATATGGAAGTAAATCGAAGCGACAGTAGTCAAGCGTGATTGAAGATACCACAGTACCCCCTCACTAATGGGCCAGCCTTCGTCCGTCGTCCATCCTCACAACAATTTCTTAAAATCCTCCAGACAAACCGGTCTGGAGAAATGATATCCCTGATAGTACGTGGAACCATACCTATGAAGGTAATCGAACAGCGTCTTGTCCTCGACACCTTCAATGCAGCTCTTGTATCCGAGTTCATGAGCACATGACACAACCGCCTGTACAAGAACCTGATTAGGCTTGCTCTCCTGTATGCCCCTGACAAATGACATATCGACCTTAAGCTCATCTATCGGTAATTCCGTGAGTAGATTTAAGGTAGCATTTCCCGTTCCAAAATCATCAATGGCGATCTTTATTCCAAGTTTCCTGAAATATTCCAGCTCATTTTTCAGAAATGCTATATCCATATTCTTACATCTCTCTGTGAGCTCTATGCACAAATACTCAGGAGGGAACTTCGTCTTTTTTAATATATCCACAACAGCCTGCCTGAATCCATGATTCTCAAGCTGAGTCGCTGATATATTGACATTCACCACAAAATCAGGTCTGATCCTGCGAATCTCCATACCATCCGTGAGTGCCTGCTCTATTATCCAGTTGCCAAGTTCAAAGAAACACGGCTCCATCTCAAGCCACGGTATAAATATTCCCGGTGGAACCACACCAAATTCCTTGTGTTTCCATCTGAGAAGAGCCTCCATACCTACTATGTGCCCTGTCTCGGAATTTGCTATAGGCTGGTAACACATGAAAAAGCCTTCCATGTTGTTTGCCACACATTTGTGTATTGTGCTGTACAGCTGCAGTCTCATTCTATCATTGTCCTTGATCTCCTCATTGAAGAATACAAGTTCACCATGATGATCCTCCTTGGATCTCTCCAGGGCATATTCCACACTGCTCTTTATCACGTCCTCATCGGCTCCTACATGGTCATATATCAGACCACCTCCGTACAATTTAAGCGGGATCGATGTGCCATTCAGACCTACATTGTCAAGTGCAAGATTCTGTACATGTCTGTATACCTCTTTGAGTTCCTGTTTGGTATACACGTTTGAACAAATCGCAAATTTTGCACCGTCAAGTCTGAACACGAGTCCCTTTCCACCGACGACATTTTTGAGCTTTGTGGCAAAATCCTTAAGAACAGCATTGCCATATGCATATCCATACATCATATTGATACTATTGAACATGGATATTCCTATTGCCAGAATGCTCATCGTCTGCTTGTTTCTCAAATGTATTGATATATACTTGGTATACTCATGCTGATTGTGCAGGTTAGTCACCGGATCAACCCCATCTATGACACCGTGGTTTATGACAGTGCCCACAAAGAACTCCGGATCACCATTTTCTTTCTTGGTGATGAAACCTCTGCAGGTGCAGACCACATATTCACCCTTTTTGTTTTTCATTCTATATTCTACATCATGATACTTTTTGCGCCCCGCAAATACCTCTGTGATGTCCTGCTCAAATATTGCTCTGTCATCCGGATGTATAAGCTTCTCCCACACTTTCTGTGTATCATATATGTATTGCCCCGGAAGTCCAAAGTAATCCACCGCACTTGCAGACCATTTTGTAACATTCGTATCGAGATCATCCATAAATATATAATTTCTGAGTGTTGTAGCTGCAAGGGCATCAAATATCCTATCTGTCTTTCCAAGATTCCTGTAATGCGGAATTCCATCCTCTGTAGTTCCTACAGCTATATTCGCCTCATTCTCCACACTCTCGCGTCTCTTAACCTCAGGATGCTTCGAATAGAATCTCTTCTTATCCTCATACATCAGTCTTTCGGCTTCGTTCATTATCTTGTCTATGGAATCAGCCTCAGCCTTCCAGACTGCGCCGAACGCAACCGGAGCCTCCTCCTGCTCGTCAATTACCTCTTTGTATCTGGCGATCATTGAGTTAAACGACTGCTCGGTAATATCCATAATGATGACAACAAATTCATCGCCGCTTATCCTATAACATGCATTTTCGCCAAAATGCTGCGCCAGCATCTGCGATACCCTCTGAAGATAGAGATCTCCTTCTTTATGTCCATAATGATCATTCACATACTTCAGTTTGTTCACATCGTTAAATACAAATCCTACCGACCGCTTATCCTTTCGGTCCGCGTACGCGTCACACAGAATGTTAAATGCATTTCTATTGCCAAGATGAGTAAGTGCATCCTTGTAACTGTAAAATTCCAACAGCTCCTGTTTCTCTATGCTCTCAGAATACTCCTCATGTATATCCCTCGTATAAAGATAGAATACCTTATTGTCATCTCTATAGTCAGCAGTAGGTATGACCTCTGTCATCACCCATCTGTACACCATATCCATCTTACGCTTATATCTAATGGTAAATCTGTCATGTCCATTCGCAAAATATTTTATGAGAAACTCAGGAGACAGGCACTTTCTTACCCTGTCCACATCGTCAGGGAATATCTCACCACCCATAGTCATGTCTTTCATGTAATCTCCAAGGCAGTCATGCTTAACCTCATCTCTGCTTCTTATATATCCGCCTCTCAATGTCTCGCAAATATTGTGCGTCACATCAATCCTGAATATACGCCTGTATACCCTTGTCAGTGTCCTAAGACTATCCTCCAGCACCAGGGTGTCAAGGCTGACTGCCCTCATGCCGAATACAACCCATTGTCCGTCCTCTCTCGGCTCTTTCTCAGCTTCTATATCCATGGAAACCCACCCATAGTCCTCGCCAAGTCTCAATCTGAACCTGAAATTACGCACGATGGATCTGGCTCCGGCTTCTATGAGTGCTTTGACATGCTTCATATCACACATATATGCAAATTCTCTGACTTCATCAGGATGACAGCAGTCCAGTCCCTTGTTATCCTTAAAATAGGAAGATACGTCAGAGGTACTTTTATAATTATCTACATTCTTGTCCACGCTGATAACACTCACATACTCCCCAGTATCAATGTTGACCAGCGCCAGCTTCATATAATTATCATATAATATATTCTGTATATGTTCTTTGTAGTATTGTTTATCAAGTGATACTTCTTTCAAAAGATCCCTCCTTGCAGCAGCATCCAGCCTGCCATATATTCCCACGCAACCGTTTCCATTATAGCATTTACGCCATAATATAAAAAGGATGTTTTAACTAATTACATGGCTAAATAGATAAAAATAGCTGATAAAAAATTTAAATAAACCTTTTTTTACCAGCTATTAATAACCTTCAATTAATACAATATTAAATTATTTTTACACCAGACAACAGCTCTGTTTATTTACTCTGGCGTTTCTTGTAATCCTCAAGCAGCTCCTTAAACAGCTTATCATGCTCAGGATATGCCTTTCTGATGAACACAAGCTTGTTGTTGCCATCCAGCAGACAATGTGAGCTTGTACAAAGTGTTCTCAGCTCGCCTGTCTTCTTGTCCACGACCTCATATGAAAACCCTACCCGGACACCTGTATACTCCGAAAGGCTGACATGTATCAGTACGTCATCGCCAAAGTGGCACATGCTCTTATACTCAGCAGTTACACCGAGCACAGGAATTATATATCCGTCATCCTCTATAGACTTATAATCCCAGCCTATCTGCTTCATCCAGTCCAGCCTTGCCTCCTCTATCCATCTGATATAATTGGAGTGGTGTACTATCTGCATCCTGTCCGTCTCATAATAATAAACTGATCTCTCGTATGGCTTGATCTTACTCATATCTATATCTATCATTTTTTTCACCTGATTTCTGACTTACTTCCAGTCTTTTTCCTTGATCTCAACACGTCTTACCTTGCCGCTGATGGTCTTTGGCATCTCATCAACGAACTCGATAACTCTAGGTCTCTTGTAGCTCGCGATGTTCTCCTTGAAGTATCTCTTGAGTTCCTTCTTGAGGTTCTCATCACCAACTGTACCCTCTGTGAGAACAATGGTTGCCTTGATCGCCTGACCTCTTGTGCTGTCAGGTACTGATGTAACTGCACACTCAAGGACATAAGGGATCCTCATGATCTCATTCTCTATCTCGAAAGGTCCTACTCTGTAGCCTGCAACCTTGATGATATCGTCCACACGTCCAACGAACCAGAAGTATCCATCCTCATCCTGGTATGCTGTATCACCAGTGTGATAGAAGCCGTCATGCATAACCTCGGCTGTTCTCTGTGGATCCCTGTAATATTCCATGAACAGTCCATCCGGTGCTCCGTCTGCAATATTTATAACGATCTCACCCGTCTCCCCAGGTGCAGCAAATGTTCCGTCTGCCTTCATGATCCTCACGTCATACATTGGGCTTGCCTTTCCCATTGAACCTGGTCTTGGAGTTGTATTCTCAAGATTTCCAATGGTAAGTGTTGTCTCTGTCTGACCAAATCCTTCATATATAGTAAATCCTGTCTTCTCCTTAAATACATCAAACACCTCAGGGTTAAGCGCCTCTCCTGCTGTTGTGCAGTATCTGAGGGATGAGAGGTTGTACTTACTCATATCCATACGGATAAGGATTCTGTACAGTGTTGGAGGTGCGCAGAATGTTGAGATATGGTACTTCTCAATGAGCTTAAATATCGTGTCTGCGCTGAATGTATCAAAGTCAAATACGAATACGCAAGCCTCGCACAGCCACTGTCCGTATAGTTTACCCCAGAGAGCCTTACCCCAGCCTGTATCTGAAACTGTGAGGTGAACCTCACCAGGCTTATTGCAATGCCAGTACTTTGCTGTGATATAATGTCCAAGCGGGTACAGATGATTGTGTGCAACCATCTTTGGATGCTCTGTTGTTCCTGATGTGAACATGACGAAAAGTATGTCGTCCTTTCCTCCAACAGCATCGTCACCCGTAGGCCTTGGGAACTCAGTGCTGCACTCCATGATTCCCTCATCAAAGAAGTTCCATCCTTCCACAGGATGATTTACAACTATCTTTGTCAGCTTGTCATCCGCAAATGTATCTATTGAGGCTGTGATTCCGTCATCTGATGTGCACACAACCGCTGATACGCCTGCAGCCTCAATTCTGTACTGATAATCTGTTGCCTTTAATATATTTGTCGCCGGTATAGCTATGGCACCGATCTTGTGGAGTGCCATCATGGTGAACCAGTACTGGTAATGTCTCTTTAATACAAGCATTACCTTGTCACCCTTCTTTATACCCAGGCTCTTGAAATAATTTGCTGCTCTATTGGAATAATCCTTGATATCCTGGAATGTGAATTTCTTCTCAACCGTTCTGTCCTTTGATACATAGATGAGCGCTGTCTGATCAGGCTCCTTATCTGCCAGAGCATCCATTACATCATATGCGAAATTAAAGTTCTCGCTGTTGGTGAACTCTATCTTGCTGAGAACTCCATTCTCATCAAGGGCTGATCTCACAAACTTTCCTGCTATTCCCTGCTCTGGTCTCATTTCTGTTGACATTCTTATTTCCTCCATAAACTATAAGTTCTAATGATATATATGGTAAAACGACTTTTCCGCCTTTTAACGCCGGCGATACATGCCGTTTCTTGTCACATTATGCATTAACTTAGTATAAAAAGTCTTCTAAGTTCGTAATTCTATCTAGTAATCAAAATAAACATTACTTTAATTTACGTCTTTGATTAACTTTACATGTAGTTTCGATTACTACATCCATATATTATCATATCTCTTTATCATGTCAACCAAAAAATAAATATTTTAATTTATTTTCACATACCCCTTCACCATTTTGCCTGCAAAAAAGGGTCAGGTACCTCCGTCCCCATTTCGCCTGTTTTGACCGGTTTTTCGCATATTTCCCCCAAAGGGGTCAGGCACCTCCGTCCCCATTTACGCGCATGACGCACAAAAGGCGTATGCCGGATAGTGCATCCGGAATTCCGGTACGCACCATCTGCATACGCCTTATTATTTATATTTATTATCCTACATTCTACTATGAATCATGCCCCTGAATTTGATCCTGACTCTGATTCATTCTTCTCTTGCGCATCTGTGATTTGTATACAAATATCGCTGTGAGAATCGATACACCCACGAATATCAGCACACATATAAAAAATATCATGCCAGTTGTCATATTTTGTCCTCCTATAAATGAATATCTGCCGATCCCAAAGTTGTCCCTGCCAACGGCTTACACCTCCATGATCGAGCTTTTTAATCTCTCACCATATCGATCTTGTCTGCGCCCTGCTTCTCAAGATTCTCTGTGATGTTGATATCCGTAGAATTATCAAGAGCTGTTTTTCTGTCTCGCATTGCCATGTTCGGATCCCTGTGTCTTGAAGGACCACCCACACAGCCCCCCTCGCATGCCATGCCTTCCATGAAATCATCCTGGAATCTGTTGAACTTCATAAGGGTAAGCGCCTTCTTGCAGGCATCTATGCCATCACATTTGCAAACCTTCACCTCATCATCACAGCCGAGTTCCTTCATACTCTCTATGACTGCCGCTGTGACTCCGCCTGCATTTGCAAATTTCTTACCAAACAATGTGGACTGATCATTGTCCTCTGCCTCTGGCTCCAGCTTAACATCCTTAGCCCTCAGCATAGCTCTGATCTCTCCGTAGGTCAATGCATAGTCAGCGGACTCCTTCTCACCAGCCGCACTCTCCGCCTTCTTGCCGATACAAGGTCCTATGAACACCGTAACAGCATCCTCATAATTTTCCTTGATGTATCTCGACACCGCGCACATAGGTGAAACCGTCTCAGATACCCGGTCTGCAAGCTCCGGGAAATGCTTTTCTACAAGCAGCTTGAACGCTGGGCAGCATGATGTAGTCTTCTTCTTGCCCTCCGCCTTGGCCTCCAGCCACTCCTTCGCCTCCGCCATGGCTGTCATGTCGGCTCCAAGACCAACATCAACAGCATCGTAGAAGCCTATCTTTTTCATTGCGGTTCTCCAGCTTGCCATTGTTATATCCGCACCAAACTGTCCGTATGTCGCAGGTGCAAACATAGCAAATACCTTCTTGCCGGCTCTCATATCATTTATTATATCTACTATATAAGACTTTGATCCGATCGCGCCAAATGGACACTTGTGTATACACGAACCACAGTCTATACATTTATCCTTGTCAATTACTGCTATACCCGTTCCATTTTCAGCAACAGATATCGCACCAACCGGACAACTCTTTATACAGGGTCTCATAAGATCTGCTATGGCATTATATGGACATGCCTTTGCACACTGTCCACACTCCTTACACTTTGATGGATCTATATACGACTTGTCACGCCCCATGCTTATCGCACCGAAACGACAGGCCTGCTGACAGGCTCTTCCCATACACTTCTGACAGTTATCTGTTACTACATAACGAGAGATGGGACAACCCTCACAGGCAGAATTGATGATCTGGACAACATTTCCATCATCCTCAGTTCCCGGTGCCTTGCCCTCTGCGAGCCTGATCCTCTGTCTGATGACCTCCCTCTCCCTATATATACAACATCTGAAAAACGGCTGAGGTCCCGGAACCATCTTATAAGGAAGATTATCCCTCTCATCGTCCAATTTGCCATCATAGGCAAGCTTTGCCACCTCATAGAGCACCTCATGCTTTACCTTTAATAATGTAGCGTCATTTGTAATCATGTGTTTACCTCAATTTCGTTACTGTAAATATTAATTTTCTCTCAGTTTTGTCCGACTTACCAGTCTGAACACTGCCGCCAGAGATGAGTAATAAATATCATCTATGACCATATTCTTTTAATTTATAACATAATTTTCATTCAATAACAATGCACTAATGCTGGTAGTTTTCTTTTAATATGGAATGTGTTATACTGCCAAAGAGAAAATAAAGAAAGCTATATGATATCAAACAATTTTATATAAGGAAGGCGAATTACTAATGTACAAGATCAATTTTTCAAAGCCAATAAATGTCCATTTCATGGGAATAGGCGGTATCAGCATGAGCGGCCTCGCCGAGATCCTTCTCAAAGCAGGTTTTAAGGTAACCGGATCCGACATGAAGGCATCTGAGATCACAGATCAGCTTGCTGATATGGGAGCTCTCATAAATATAGGTCAGCGTGCATCCAACATAACTGACAGTATAGACCTTGTTGTATATACAGCAGCTATCCATCCTGACAACGAAGAATTCAAGGCTGCAGTTGAAAAAGGAATACCTATGCTCACCAGAGCCCAGCTTCTCGGACAGATCATGGAGAATTACAAATACTCAATAGCTGTAAGCGGAACCCACGGCAAAACCACAACGACTTCCATGCTGTCGTACATCCTTATTGATGCGGACACAGACCCTACCATATCAGTCGGAGGAATCCTCGACAGCATAGGAGGCAACATCCGTGTCGGCAAGTCAGAATACTTTGTGACAGAGGCATGTGAATACACCAACAGCTACCATGCATTCAAGCCGTTCATCAGCATCATACTCAATGTGGATGCCGACCATCTGGATTTCTTCAAGGATATCGATGAAATTGCTGAATCATTCCATGTATTTGCCACCAAGACTCCTAAAGAAGGTCTCGTCATCGTAAATGGTGATATGGAGTACTACGACACTGTTGTCAGAGATCTTGAGTGCCGCATTGTTACATTTGGAAAGGGTACCCAGAATAAATATTCCGCACACAACATTAGATTTGACGATCTCGGTCATCCTACATACACACTTGTTGTGGATGGCAAAGAGGTGACAGATATAACCCTCAGAGTGTTTGGAGAACACAATGTGTACAATTCATTATCCGCCATAGCAGCAGCCTTAGAGCTTGGAATCTCCATCGATGTCATCAAGCAGGGGCTGTCAGAATGCGTAGGCGCAGAGAGACGTTTTGAATACAAGGGAACCATATTGGACAATGTGAGAGTCATGGATGACTATGCTCATCACCCAACGGAGATCTCAGCCACACTGAAGGCGGCCCAAAACACAAGCTACAATGAGCTGTGGTGTGTATTCCAGCCACATACATACTCAAGAACTTACGCCCTGTTTGACGAGTTCGCAGAGGCCCTGAAGGTATGTGACCATGTCATCGTCGCCGATATATACGCGGCAAGGGAAAAGGATACCGGTCTCGTATCGGCAAAACAGCTCGCTGAGAAGATCGCAGAATCCGGCACAGATGCCTTTTATCTGCCATCTTTCGATGATATAGAAAACTATCTTTTAAAAAATTGCAAAAAAAATGATCTGTTGATAACTATGGGCGCCGGAAATGTCTATTCTATAGGAAATGACCTGATTAAAAAATAGTTATCCACATTATCCACAAAACATGGTGGGAAACTATCCCCACCATGTTTATTTTTTTACATGTTGACATAATATTTACAAATTCTTTACAACCCCGTTAATTCCTTGACTTTTATTTTTCAACATTTTTTTGTCAAAATACCATCCACATTATCAACATTATCAACACCCCCCCTCTTTTTTTTAACCATCTGCAGGGGCTCTTGCAATACCAAAAGTACATGTTATAATGAAGCGGTCATAAGACTTTTTTCTTGATGACAAACATCAACTACATTTTTAATTTTTTAATAATGTACTTATTTTATGGAGTATTGGAAGGATTTTTGACATGAATTACATCACTATCACATCAGAGAAAAACGAAACATATTCCTCCATATCAAACTTTTTCATAGACTACTATATGACCTCCGCCAACGGAGATTTTGTTAAAGTATATTTGTATCTGGTACGGCTTATGTCTTCCAGAGAGCCTGTATCAATCGCAGACATCGCCAGACACTTTGACCTGTCTGAAAAGTTTATATGCAAAGCTATCCGTTACTGGATAAGCCAGGATGTTATGAAACTCAACTACAACAGTCAGAAGGTCCTGACCGGAATAACACTTCTGCCCCTTAGGGACAAGTCAGAGGACATGTACGGACTGGACAGCCTGTCCATGCTCGGCATGGACTATTCGGTCGACACCCCCGGTATTCATGATAATGAGGATGCCCGCAGTACCGACAGGACTGCTGCATCTCACATGACGCAGGAGGACATCTTCACGGCGGCAGCGCAGACAAGCCCTGCGGCGCAACAGAACATTTCCGTCCCAGACGCGGCGCCAGTTCACACAGTATCCACTGTCCACAATCCACCGGACAAGGTTCTGGTCACTCCTGAGCTGCTGAGAAAAAAACAGGAGGATGATATATTCTCAGATATCCTGTTTGAGGCGGAGGCCTTTTACGGCAAGACGCTCTCCATGGCGGAGAGCGAGACTCTGATATACATATACGATCAGCTTCATTTTTCACAGGAGCTCATCGAGTATCTCATAGAGTACTGTCTCACCCTCGGCAAGAAAAGCTTTAAGTATGCCGAGGCGGTTGCCAAGGCATGGTATGAGAATGGCATAGATACCGTTGAGAAAGCCAGAGAGAACAGCAACGCATACAACCCTCTCTTCCGCAAGGTGTTCCGTGAACTTGGCATATCGAGGAACAGACCTACGAGCGCAGAGACCGCTTACATAGATGCCTGGTCTGAGGAGATGCAGTTTTCTGAGGATCTCATAACCTTGGCATGTCAGAAAGCTATACTATCAAGACCTCAGTCAGCCAATTTTGCATATGTGAACGGAATCCTTGAAAACTGGTACAAAAATGGTGTAAAATCCATTAGGGATGTAGAAACACTGGATCAGGAATTTATAAAGAAGAAGAACGAGAATACCGGACATACATACAGCACGGCAGCAAAACCAAACAGCTTCGCCAACTTCCAGCAGACAGACATGTCTGATCAGTTGGCCGCGCTTGAGCAGATGCTTGCTGATGACTTAAACCAGGATAAGAAGACATCTTAGGCACACATATAACAGGGGTATTATAAACCATCATGAAAAATATTGATTACGATGATATCCTCTCCCAGCTCAGCAGGAGAAGGCAGGATAATCTCCGCATACAAGACAGGCGGAAAGCCGAACTATACGAAAAACTCCCAAGAGTCAAGGAGATAGATGACGAGCTCGTCCACATGGCCGTACAGGAAGCCAGGGCGAGAATAATTAGGCATGATCCTGATACAGCACCGGGATCAAAAGGCAACACAGACAGCAGTTCAAATGCCAGCTCAAGCAAGGCTTTAAATCAGACCTTAAAAGAAACATTGAGGGAAGAACGCAGATCCCTAATCAGATCTTCGGAATTTCCAGATGATTACCTTTTACCAGTATACACGTGCTCCATATGCAAAGACAGCGGCTACGTTAACGGGAATCCATGCACATGTCTGAAACAGATGGTCATAAGCCAGTTATATGAGCAATCGACAATTCAAAATGTTCTTAACAAAGAGAATTTTGACACATTTGATCTTAGCGTATACAGGGATGAACCATTTGGCAGCTACAGTTATACGCCATACAAAAATGCCAGCAATATACTGGCAAAGGTAAAAGACTTTACAGAAAACTTTCAGAACAAAAGACCCGGCATTCTCCTGTACGGAGAGACAGGGACAGGCAAAACCTTTCTCACAAACTGCATAGCAAAAAGCCTTCTTGATAAAGGTTATACAGTTTTATACTTGTCTGCGATTAACTTATTTGATAATATCTTACGGGATATTATTATGAAGAACAACCATGAACAGCATCAAGAGATGCTATATGACTACATTTACAACTGTGATTTTCTAATAATTGACGATCTGGGCACAGAACTAACCAATTCATTTGTCCAATCCCAGTTATTTGAGATTATAAATAAGAGAACTATCAGAAACCAGTCCACTCTCATATCCACTAATCTGGACTTGAAAATGATCAGGGAACGCTATACTGAACGTATAATGTCCCGCATAATCGATAGTTATCTCATATTCAATCTCTACGGAGATAATATCCGTTATATGAAGCGCATGAGTCATATAACTGGAAAGTAGACGTCAGTCTGCAAAACACAAGGCAGCAAAATGAACATATTCAAATTAGGAGGATTTTATTATGCCAGACGATAGTAAGTTGGAAACAATACCCGTAGGAAGCTTGGGAATCATTGCACACAAGAGCATCGTGCCTCTTGGAAAGAAAGTTGACTCCTACATCGTTAAGTGGAGAAAGAACCGCCAGAACGAAAACAAATCAAGTATCGTATTCCATGGTTATGAGAAGGACTCTTATCTCATCGACACAGACTGTCCAAGATTTGGATCAGGTGAGGCTAAGGGTATTGTCAACGAGTCAGTTCGTGGTAAAGACATATATATTATGCTGGATGTAGGAAACTACAGCTGCACATACACAATGGCAGGTCAGCCACAGAGAATGTCACCAGACGACCACTACGCTGATCTTAAGCGTATCATCTCTGCCATGACAGATAAGCCTAGAAAGCTTACAGTTATCATGCCTTTCCTCTACGAAAGCCGTCAGCACAAGAGATCAGGTCGTGAGTCTCTTGACTGTGCTGTTATGCTTCAGGAGCTCAAGCAGTACGGTGTCGACAATATCGTAACATTTGATGCGCATGATCCACGAGTAGTAAACGCTATCCCTAAGAGCGGTTTCGAGAATGTGAAGCCTACTTACCAGTTCGTTAAGGCGCTTCTTAGATCTACTCCTGATCTTGAGATTGGCAATGACCACATGATGGTCATCTCACCTGATGAAGGTGCTATGCACAGAGCTATCTACTTTGCAAACCTTCTTGGTGTTGACGTAGGTATGTTCTACAAGAGAAGGGATTACTCAAGAGTAGTTGACGGACGTAACCCTATCGTTGCCCATGAATTCCTCGGCGATTCAGTTGAGGGCAAGGATGTTATCATCATCGATGATATGATCGCATCTGGAGAGAGTATGATAGACGTTGCAAAGCAGCTCAAGGCGAGAAAGGCAAGAAGAGTATTCGCTCTTGCTACATTTGGTCTCTTTACAAAGGGTCTCGAGGTGTTCGACAAGTGTCATGAAGAGGGTATCATTGAGAAGGTCATCACAACCAACCTCACATACCAGCTTCCAGAGCTTGCAAGCCGTGACTGGTATGTATCAGCCGACATGAGCAAGTATATCGCACTCATAATTGATCACTTGAACCACGATGCATCTCTCAGCGATCTTCTCGATCCATCCGAGAGAATCAGTGCAAGAATTGCTGAGTATAAGGTAAAGCACACTATCTCAGACAACTATGAGAATTACTAGAATATCATAATTAATACAGAAATCCCCTAATGATCCATAATTCATATATCAAATGATATAAGAGCTTGATCATTAGGGGATTTTTTCATGTTTTATAACACCTAACATGTATAAATAATTACAATGTAACCACATTGCATGTAATACGCATATCCTCGAGTTTTTTCATCAACTCACTATCTGAGGTAAGAAGGATCACCTGCTCGGTATCAACTGTTCTTATCGCCTTAAATACACCTGTAAGCTGTCTCTCATCTGAGGCATCAACCACATCATCAAGCAGCAGAGGCATCTTCTCATCATCCAGTATCTTTGCAACAGCCAGCCTTACAGCCAGATATACCTGTCTCACCACGTCATTTCCCAAGAATTCAGCCCGGAAGAAATGTCCATCCTTTTCCACTGCAACATGCATATCATCGTCCAGTTTCACCTCAGTGTATCTTCCATCAGATATCAGACCAAGCATCTGTGATACACTCTGCTCAACCCCATCGAATCTGGCAGCCAGACTGTCTGACAGGTCGTTGATCGTATCAATAGCTTTATCGATCGCTTTCTTCTCCGTCTCAAGTGCATCGTAATCCACAAATATGGCATCCCTCTTCTCCTTGAGTTCATAGTAGGCATCCCTCTTCTCAATGGCATCATGCTCCTGGAACTTAAACATGTCAAGCTTCTTATCGTGCTCCTCCTGAAACACCCTGTCTATCTCCACGCGCACGGTCCTTGATTCCGTGGCCCTTCCCATCTCATATATCGTCCTCTGAAATTCCTCCTCCGACGGAAGCTTATCGCCGTCAAATGCGCCTTTTCGGAACAGACCGTCTATTATGGTTATGGCGACAAATGCTATAGTACATATAACAAACAGCTGCTGGATAGATTTCTGGAATCCCACAAGATGAACAGCGAGAGTGATCAGACCCACAACAAGGATTCCAACAGCCATTATGACAAATATATTGTCTGTAAGCTTCTTGGACTTTTTCTCCTGTTTCTTTTTCTCCTTCTTCTCATCCTCGTCATCAATTGCCTCAACCTCAAGGAATATATGACTTCTCTCCCTGTCCTCATCTTCGTCGGGGATCTCCGCATCCTTCTCGTTTACAAGCTGTCTCGCTTCCCGCTTGAGTCTCGCAATTTCCATATTGTAAGCGTCAAGTTCTTCTCTTCTGGCTTTCCTTATGTCCTCCAGATCTTTATCCACATCTCCCAACTCATCCATCTGGGCTTCAAGTTCTTCTATCTGCATAAGGTATTTCTTATTGTCATATTTCTTTCGCTCGTTTTCAAGGTACTGGATGGCAGCCGCCTTGTTGATACCGCTACATCCAGTCTCTCTAATGTTGTGAAGGTACTTCTCAAGGAAATCACACACCGCCTTGTCACTGTCTCCATACTCGTCTGCAGGCTCAACATTCAGAGCATCTACATAGGTACTCTTATCCATATCAAACAGAATACCCCTGTAAGAATTCTTTGTGCGAAGTCTCTCACTCTTGCCATTCTCTATATCCGTGAGCGTGGCTCCGTCAGTAGTCATATTGAAATTTCTCTCAAGCAAATGGTTCCTGCCTGCACTTGTCACATGGGCTTTTCCAGAATATCCATTTCCACCCTTCGGCTTTCTGGCAGAATAATCATCCCTGCCTGATCCAAGTCCCCTGGATTTATTGATGCCAAACAGTATACCGGTTACAAAATCCCTAACCGTGCTCTTTCCTGCACCTTCATCTCCATACAAGACATTCAGCCCCTGTTCTAGCTTTATCTCTCTATTGTTGAATTTTCCAAATTCTTTCAAAAACAATTTATTTATATACATCACTTTTCTCCAGTAGCTATCACAGCCTCCAGGCCGTATTCAAGTGCCTTTCTGCTGACCACATCATCATTTCGCGAAAGTTCGGCAATGAATCTTCCCAGCACATTGTTCTCGTTATCCTTCATAAGGCTTTCTTTATTGTAGTCAAACATTGTGTTGTCTACAATATCATATATCATGTATCTGGATGTCAGATCATCAAATGTCGTGTCCACCTTTCTACCCTTCTGTCCCTTGAGGATAACTCTGTAAATATTCTCACTGCCCATCTTGTCTATCTGCTTTTCGATCACACGCTCTATCTGTGCAGCAGTATATTCTGGCTTCACCTCAAGTCCCAGATTGATATAGCTTCTGCAAGCTATAGACTCCCACTTTATTCTCGTCTCACCGTGTATTATCTGTCCATATATAAAACCATGCTTGCCCGTATCACTGTGTGTCAATGGCTCTGGGGAACCCGGATACGCCATTTTATTCTTCACCATGTGCTTTGGCTTTCTCAAATATCCCAATGCAACATAATCAAATCCCGAATCGGCAAGCTTTCTGAAGTCAAATGCACCGTGCTCCTCATCACCGCCATACATGAGAAGTATATTTGCAGCGCCCTCCTTCTGCGGCTCTATCCCTTCTGCAAAATTCTCCTTGTATGTCTCCTGTCCGTAGCTGAATCCAGTGATGCAGGTATCTATATCCTCAAAATACGCATTGTTGAATTCACCAGCAGGAAGTATCACTGTATTTGACTTAAATTCAAATGTCTCCGATGGTGAATCCTTCTCTATATAGTCGCTGCTTCCCGCAACTATGATCGTCTTGGTATTCGTGAGCTTTGCCAGCTTGCCATCCAGCATGTCTAAATCAATAATCCCTGGTGCCTTATGAAAAAGATCTCCCGCCACAAGAAGCAGATCGACCTTTCTTTCTTCCGCAATTGCCAGGATCTTGTCAAATGTATCTTCTATTTCCTTTGCACGGACACCACTCCACGCTTTTCCCTTATCCGGTGTCATTCCCAAATGCACGTCCGAAATATGTATAAACCTCATATTCTAACCTCTAATCGCATTAAACTGTTGTCTTCACTGCACATACACCACGTGTCGGATCCTATGTGCAGCCAACAAAAGTTTACCCCATATCGGAAAAAATTACAACACACGAGGTATTAAATCTTTGTGATCATCTGCTTATTCCGCCTTTGTTCCTCCACCTCGTGTTCATGCAGATACTTTTCCCTGGTAGCAAGTCCGCCCCTTATATGTCTCTCCGCCTTATTTGCATCCAGCACGACCCTCGCCTGAGCCGCCAGCATCGGTCTGATCCTTATAAGTCTCTCCGTTATATCTTTGTGAACCGTTGATTTGCTTATTCCCATCCTGTCCGCCGTCTGTCTGACCGTTGCTCTGGTATCAATGATATAATTTGCTGCTTCTACCGCCCGTTCTTCTATGTATCCCTTCAAAGAAAAAGCCCCCGCATATTCTGTTTTATACAGTCTATGCAGGGGCAGATCGTTTATGTATATTTAATCTGCTTATCAACTATTTGAATATAACCAAACCGTTGGCTGGCACACATCCACCACTTCATCTATTAACATGCAGGAAATCTCACAACAAATCTTGATCCTATGTCTTCTCTCGATATAACTTGTATGGTTCCACCGTGAGCATCAACTATCCATTTAGCGATGGACAATCCCAGTCCCGAACCCCCTGTCTCACTGTTGCGTGCTTCGTCTGAACGGTAAAATCTGTCAAATATGTGAGCCAGATCGCCCGGATTCATCCCGGTTCCCTCGTCCTCTATCATATAACTGACATAACCGGGTTCCTCTTTCACACCGAGTATTATGGTCGTGCAGGGTTCAGAATACTTCGCCGCATTCTGGACAAATATCCTGACAGACTGCTTGATCATCGCCACATCGCCGAGCACACACGCCTCATTCTCCGTACCCTGGAATTCATATCTGTGGCTCTCATCTATCATCATAGACTCCTCCCACACCTCGCTCACCATGCAGTTGAGATCCAATTTTTCCATATTCAAATGCTGTCTTCCGCTGTCCCCTCTCGCCAGAAACAACAGCTGCTCAACCAATTCCTTCATGTGCTGGGACTCATTCTTGAGCGCTTCTATGGATTCTCCCAAAACCTGCTCATCCTCCTTACCCCAGCGGTCAAGCATATTTACATACCCCTGAATTACAGCTATAGGTGTCCTAAGCTCATGGGACGCATCCGACACGAACCTCATCTGTCGTTTTTCATTCTCTTTCATGTTTTTCAGCAAATTATTAAGCGCAATTTCTATACTCTGAAGGTCCTTATCTCCAGTGTGTATTACCTGCTCGTCATCATCCGCGGACAAATGCGATATCGCTTTCTCCAGATCATCTATTTTGTTGTGATCCATTGGTTCTTTGCTGAGTTTCTCCGCCTTTACAGCCAGATCATTCAGAGGCTTCAGACGTCTTCTGACATCCGCCGTTCTGAACAAAGCTAGAAACAGAACTATAATTTCCATGCCCAGCAATATGATTCCAGGGATCTCTATGATATCCCACAAGATTTTCACATCATACCTGTACTTCTTCTTGTCAGACCCCTCTATGATATATTCATAGCCCCCGCCGTCTTCATTCTTATCAATATAATATTTCATTCCTCCTACGTCCTGCGGAAGCTGCTCTCTTCCCCACCAGGCAAATGCCCCAACAATAAGAAAGGCAATGACGATATCAATAAGTATCACATTGCCCACCTCTTTGAGCCAGAAACTCATATTGATCCTTCTGGCTATCGACGACATTCTTTTGTTTTCGTTAGTTTTCTTTCCCATGTATTTTCTCTCTATCTATGCGTATCCGTGTCATGCGGCGCTGGCTTGTCACATATCTATCTGCTCTGTCACGGCATCCGGCTTGTCACATATCTATCTGATCCGTCCCGGTATTCATATTGGTCATTCTCTGATAACATATCCCACACCTCTTACGGTGGTTATGAGTTTTACGCCAAACCTGTCATCTATCTTGGTTCTCAGATATCTCACATACACATCTATTATATTTGTCTCTCCCAGATAATCGTATCCGCACACTGCGCTGAGCAGTTTTTCCCTGTCCATCACGATGTCCTTGTTTTCCATGAGTGTTCTCAGCAGCTCAAATTCCCTGTTTGTCAGCTCCACACTCTCTCCGTCCACTGTAACCTCATGTCTGTCAGTGTCCATACACACCCCGCGGATCTCTATCCTGTGAGTGTGAACCTCCACAGTTCCGCGTCTCTTCAGCGCAACCCTTATCCTGGCAAGCAGCTCCTCTATGGCAAATGGCTTGGTGAGATAATCGTCAGCACCGGCATCGAGCCCTGACACCTTGTCCATGACTGCATCCCTTGCAGTCAGCATGATAACCGGCACAACACTCTCCTTGCGGATTCTTCGAAGCACCTCCAGACCATTGAGTCCCGGAAGCATCACATCCAGCACCACAAGGTCGAAGTCACCTGTCAGAGCTTTGTCCAGACCTGTTCTTCCGTCAAATGCCTTCTCTACCTCGTATCCCTCGTGAACCAGTTCCAGCTCCACGAATCTCGCAATTTTCTCTTCATCCTCCACAATGAGAATCTTCTGTGCCATATCTTTTTCCTTTCTTTTATGACGGACGCTGATATAGTTTGGTTTTGAAGTAAGCCTGTGAAATATACCTCTGCAATTACGCCTATCTTCCTTCACTTTGGCTTGCTTCTATCTGCACTCGGCACCGACCGCGATAAGGACGTTTGCGGTCTCTGCCTCGGCAAGAAGCACCAAAGCTCAGTCGCCACGGCTACCCATTGCAGAGGTATATTTCACAGACATTACATTCTTAAAACCAAACTATATCAGCTGGTAATTAACAGAATATCGGTAAAAGATATTCCTGTTTTCATCTTTTTTATGTCTGTTTTTTCTTTTAATATTTTTCTTTTTCAATTTATACCAACTTGATATATACGTTGTTTTTATTACATATAGCTTTTTATTCTGTGTTGATATTGTTTTTATATATCTTTCTGATTACTTGTTGTTGACGTCGGACTTAAGGTTGTCTACTGAGTCTGCCATTTTGTCGCATGCGCTATTGAGATTTACGTTGATGTCGCCTATTCCCTCAAAATGGTACCTGCACTCACAGAACAGACCTACAATAAGAAGTGGAAGCACTACCCAGAATGCAAGTATGAGTGCGATCACAAGCACAAGAACCGGAACATTTATCATGGTCTGGCCTCTGCGTTCTACTATGAATGTGCTGTCCACACTCTTCTTTAACACCTTGCCGCACCATTTGAAAAATCTGTCCATCATCTGACCAAACGTCACTTTATTACAATCATTTGTATATGTCTGCTGCGCCTGCTCAAACTCTGTTGATGTCTTCTGTTCCTCGCCTGTGGTAAAGCTCTCCACTTCAGGAGCCTTCACCTTATCAAGCTTCTCAAGATAAATAATTGCATCCAGCAGATCGTAATCGCACGCCTCAAGCGCATTCTTTGCATCCTCGTAACTTACACCTGTTTTCGCTCTTAACTTTTCTACCTTTTCAAGTTTATCCATAATCATTACACCCTTTCTCTTCATCTTAGTTTCATCATCTTCCGATGATCTGTCATCTTTCTAATCGTTTGTTGCTGATATCATCAACTGTTGTTGTTACTATACCAACCGATGATTAATCTAAAATATGAGAAAGATTAAAATCAGGTTAATTTTATAATGAATATATGGATATGTCAAAGTGGGAATACTTTCTCCACTGTTCCTGTTGAGAGTTGACGCATTTGACGGTTTGACCGATGGTTCTGACTCAAAGCAATATGTAAAACGCTCCCAAACTGCTTGATGATAACAATAAGAAGTGATATACCTAAATATGGCATTATTACATAACAGCAAGGAGACGATCAATATGAGCAAACCTGAATATAATATAAAAAATTCAAACGACGGAAGTTTCATGGCAAATGTTGAAGTTGCAAAGGAAAGCAAGAGATACGTCAATATATCGATTTCAAAAGAGGATCTCGGATGCCTGTTACAAGGTAAGCACTTAGAGATATTATTTCCTGGCGATGAACTTGACGGCCGTGGCATGATAGATATTGGACTTTCAGACAAAGGAACTAAATTTGAGATAAATGATGAAGTCAACAAATTTATGATTTAATGTATTGTTGTATATTATAGTAATCTCGATATCAACCTTCTCATTGCACTGGCACAAATAAAACGGTTACAAAATATTACCAGTTGGTGACCGATCGTCACCAACTGAACTTTATATTTATTAGTTTTAAGAATACTTAAAAAAACACCTCAAACCGAGGTGTTTTTTTCTTACTTCCAATTATCCATAACAATATACAACTACGTCGCCGCAGCAAGCTTCGCCGTGGACTTCTTCACACAGTAGAGGCATGTCGGCAATATATATATAGTTGCCGTAACCCATGCCGTCTGATCTGCGAAACATATGGCAGTATATCCAAATGCTCCGACAAATCCCAGGCTCACTATGATTCTGGCTGCCATCTCTGTAACACCTGAGAATATGGCTCTTCCCGAATATCCAAGTCCCTGCGTCACCATACGCGCCACGTTCAGTATACCGAGACTCCAATAGAAGAATCCCATACATCTGAGATATTTCGCAGATGCATCAAGCACATCGACTGCACTCTTCTTGACAAATATCATAGAGAGCGGTCTTCCCAAGAATATCATGATAAGACCTGCTATCAATCCATATCCCACGGCAACAGCAATCGCTTGCCACAAGCCCTGCTTTATACGCTTTGCCTGTCCGGCTCCAAGGTTCTGGCTGCAGAATACCGAAGCTGCCGTTGCAAATGCGTCAAATGGACACATCGTGAATTGCTTTATCCTCATACCGGCTGTGAAGCCTGATACATACACACTGCCCAGCTTGTTATTTGCAGACTGCATGACCATACTTCCTATCGCCGTGATGGAGAACTGCAGACCTGTAGGTATTCCCATGATGAGAAGTTCCTTCACCGCTGAACCTTCTACCTTTCTGTCCTGCGCCTCAAGGTGCATCACCTGAACCTTCTTGAAAATGTACACCAGACATAATATTCCACTCACAGCCTGAGCAGTTATCGTCGCTATAGCCGCTCCGGCACATCCCCACTTAAGTACAAGTATGCAGAACAGATCAAGGAATATGTTGAGTATCGCTGAGAAAGCGAGGAACATGAATGGCGTTCTGCTGTCTCCAAGTGATCTGAGCACACTCGACAGATAGTTATACATAAGTGTAAATGGGATTCCCAGGAATATAACTATAAGATATGAGTACGCCTTATCAAATATATCCTGTGGAACGGACAGAAGCTGCAGTATCTGATTGCAACATATAGCACATACCGACGTGACGATAAGTGCTATGATGCCAGTCAGAACCGCACCATTAAATATATATTTTCTCATCTTGTGCATATCATTTGCGCCGAAATATTTTGCAACCGGAACGCCAAAGCCTGCGCAGCATCCCATACAAAAACCAAGGACAAGAAACTGAATGCTGCTGCTGGCTCCAACTCCCGCCAGAGCCTTGTCACCCAGTATCTGTCCCACTATAGCAGCATCTATGATATTGTAAGTCTGCTGAAGCAGATTGCCGAGCAAAAGTGGCAGGGCAAACTGCATCATCAGACTAAGCGGCTTTCCGGAAACCATGGACTTAGCCATGTCTTACACCTTCCTTACATTATCTTTTATGCCAGCTTATCTGCCAAAGCCTCAAGCGCTGCCACATCCGACTGCTTGAACGCAGACCTTATGGTCACGTGCTCGTCCACGATCTCTATATCCTTCATCGCTGACATCTGCTCCTTCATGAGTTTCGCCGCCATAGGTGCCCATGAACCATTTTCAATGAAAGCGACCTTTCTCTTCTGGTATGCCTTCATCTTCAAGTGGTTGATGAAATCCGCCATGACAGGCATCACACCGCCATCATATGTAGGTGCTGCAAGTACAAGTCTGTCGTATCTGAAGGCATCCTCTACACACTCTGCCATATCCTCTCTGGAAAGGTCTGATATAGCAACCTTTGGTGCACCCTTTGCCTCAAGAATCTCCGCCAGCTTCTTTGCAGCCTTCTCCGTGTTGCCGTGGAGACTGCAGTATGCGATGAAGATTCCCTCATCCTCAGGTGTGTAGGTTGACCACAGCTGATACTTTCCTATGTAATACTCAAGGTTCTCTGTGAGTATAGGCCCATGAAGCGCACATATCTTCTGGATGTCCAGCCCTGCTGCCTTCTTCAGAAGTGCCTGTGCAGGCATTCCATACTTTCCTACTATATTGAAGTAATATCTTCTTGCCTCGCATGCCCAGTCCTCGTCGGTATCCAGAGTGCCGAACTTGCCAAATGCATCCGCTGAGAAGAGTATCTTCTCACTCTGTTCGTATGTGACCATAACCTCAGGCCAGTGGACCATAGGAGCCATGAAGAACTGAAGCGTATGACTTCCAAGTGAGAGTGTCTGTCCCTCTGCCACAGTCACACTTCTGTCTGCCACAGGAACCTCGAAGAAGTTTGGAAGCATTCCGAAAAGCTTCGCATTTGATACGATCTTAATATCCGGATATTTTGCAAGCACATCACCAAGATTGGCTGAGTGATCCGGCTCAAGATGGGATATGATGAGGTAATCAGGCTGCCTGTCTCCAAGCACCTCTGCCACATTTGCAAACCACTGGTCTGCACACTTTGCATCTACCATATCCATGATGGCAATCTTCTCGTCCATGATGACATATGAGTTGTACGCTATACCGTTTGGCACGATGTACTGATTCTCGAACAGGTCTATATCCTTGTCATCCACACCTACATAAAATACTGTGTCTGTTACATTCTTAAGCATTGTATATCCTCCTTTTGATCCTAAGTATCTAATATAAATAATCCACGTTGTGTCCACATGATACAATGAGCATTGCGACGGATGCGCTTGCGCAAGACGTCATAATGCGAATGTCCTCATTGAGCCGACAGGCGATATGATATAATGAGCGCAAGTGAGCCAACATGTTTGCATGATTGGCGAGCGGCGAATTGGATCATGACAGTTAATTATAACATACTAAACGAAAATAGAGAATCAGCACATAAAACCTGATTCTCCATTTTTTGATAATTTTTTATTATTATCTGCTTACCCTTCTCTGTATCTTCTCCTGATACATGCTGTGATCCGCCTCCCTCACATACTCCTCAAGGGTTTTATCACTATTCGGGTCTGTTATAACATAACCTATACTAAACTCCAGGGCAAACGGAAGCTTCTCCTGCGCAACTATCTCCCTGGCTTTCTCAAGGATTGCCGTCTTTCTTTCCTCAGGGGGTTCCGCCTCATCGTATATAGATATGGATACAAATTCATCTCCGCCGTATCTAACCGGAATACTGCTTATTCCGCCTCCGCCTGCTATGGCTCTTGCGGCACTCCTTATAGCTTTGTCTCCGTACTCGTGACCATAAGTGTCATTTATATATTTGAGCTTGTCCATATCGGCAAACATTATGAGAAGTGCCCTGCCCTGGCCCGCAGCCTTGTCAAATGCCTTTGCGGCGATCTGTCTCATACCCTCCCTGTTGTATATCTGGGTAAGTGGATCCTTTATGGATATTGCCGTAAGCTCCTGATTGATCTGCTCGAGTCTCCATTTGTTGAACAGATTTATCATGGCTACATTCACTTCACTCATTACAGTTGACCAAAGCTGCTTATCCATAAGGTAATATCCATTTTCGACACAGCAGAACCCAACTGCCTTTTCTCCAAAATGAAATGGCGCAAATAAAAATATATTGCCTCCTACCTCATCATCCAGAAGAGGAAACATACTATGGTATGTATCGTCACCGTCATCCGCTATGCCCTGCCTGTACACGATCTGCATTCTCTGAGGATAGCCCTTCACAGCAAATACATCCTCATCGTATGCTGCTGAGAGAGTCGGGCCAGCTCCCCCCATCTCCACAAGAGATCTGTCGACAACCATAACGCATTTCTTACACTCTGCCTGTGAATATGAGGACTGAACGCACGGATACAGTTCACTGTAATCCTTGCATTTGCTGAGCAAATGCGTGAAATCCAGCGTGCTCTCATCTATCTCCTCGCGTTCCACAACTCCCATTATATAATTCTTCAGGTACTGTCTGCCGTTCAGCATAGCATCCGCGCCACAGCCACAGCTCTCCGTGAATATACAATTATAATCTATATAAGAGCTGGTATCCGGATTGTTTCCCGCCCAGATATTCAGCATGATCTCTGCAGCCGCAGCTCCAATCTTCTCACGGATCCTGCTCACCGTTGTTATACGCGGCGTATAGTACGCAGCCTTATCAAAGTTGTCAAATCCCGTAACCTTAAAATCATTTGGCACCGAAAGTCCAAGTGCTTCTGCTCTGTTGCACACACCCACCGCCAGGTTGTCATTTGCACAGATTATTGCATCTGGAAGGATCTTCCTCACTATCTCTCGTTCTTCCAGCCTTCTATCATCCATCTCCTCATTATTCGAAGCCTCGGCATCCGGAGCAGAATCCGCAAAACTGCCACTGGTTATCTCACCGTACACCTCCGCAGGGCCGCCGTAATCCGGTCCGTCCTTCTCGTGTTTTATACACGTATGTCCATGTGCTCTGAGCAGCTCCTCAAGGCCCATCACACCATCATTAAAACCAAAATCTCCAAACAGGACATCCTCATCATCCACAGTCAGGCCATATTCATCCATACAGTCCCTGAATGCCCGGCATCTCTCCTGAGCCTCATAGTTGTCCTTCGGTCCGGCAAGATACCACACCTTCTTCGCACCGTGTTTCTCTATCATATGCCGAGTCATGTCATACATGGCATCATAATTGTCTATACCCACAAAATGCAGACCGTCAAAAGCAGTCTCGAGGCTTATAGCCGGAACTCCGCTCTTCCTTATTCTGTCCAGCAGTTCCGCCGTGACTTCCGGATATTTGATATTGTTGACAGATATTATGATCCCATCAAAGTCCGTCAGCTCCGGAAGATTATATATATTGTATTCTCCATAGCTGTAACCGTCGTCCCTGTTCCAATTGCCATTGCTGTTGAATATGTACAGATTCACATCAGCCCTGGCTTCCTTTATCTTCTGCATAAATCCCAGCGGCCAGGCATAGGTGAAATACCTCTTCCAGCCATCCATGAACAATGCTACTTTTTTCATACCTTACCTCCTGATCAATCAGAACAACCCGTCCTGTCCCCCATCTATAAATTTGCCAAATATATTAAAAGGGCGCATCTGTATATATTATACACAGACCCGCCCAGCCAAAACATATCCAAATGTATCAAAAATATGTACTTTACTATCAGAAACCACGGAGACGGAGGGAACAGACACCTCCGTCCCCAATAATTTACTTAAGTGGATAGTCGTCATGCGCCGGCTTGTAATCACGTATAGTCTTAAGTGCCGGCAGAGCATGTCCATCATAGTCAAAAAGTGCCTGATTTGCCCATTCATTTCCGCATGGTCCAGACTCCTCTATGTATGACAGAGCACCTTCCGTAGCCCAGCCGCTTCCCGGCACCGGTATCCAGCCTGCCTCCCAATAATAAAAGCCATCGCCACCAGGAACATCATCTATCAGTTTCATTATGTCGTTCATGAAATCCGCCTGCCCCTCAGGTGTCATAGGGTAGTCAAGATTCTCCACCAGTGAAGGCTTTGTGGCATAGCCCTTTCTATCGTCAGGTCCCAGTTTCTCATATTCTGCGTAGTCCTCCATGGTAAATCCCATGGAAACCTCAGCGATAACTATCTTTTTGCCATATCTATCCGCCATATCCCGCATATTTGTCTCTAGCTCCTTCATGGTTCCATGCCAGAACGGATAATACGACATTCCGATTATATCAAAATCTTCTCCTCTTTCCATGTAGTGGTCAAACCAGTCCACATACATAGGATTGTTGCCGCCATTGTCGAGATGTATCATGACCGGAATATCAGAGTCAACCGATCTGACCGCCCTTATTCCGGCGCTCACAAACTTTGCGATATTGTCATATTCTGGTTTCTGCCCAAGCGGCCACATCAGTCCGTTTGTAAGCTCGTTTCCAACCTGAACAAGCTGAGGGAGAACGCCCGCAGCCTTCATCTCTAAAAGAGTCTCCCTTGTGTAGTCGTACACAGCCTGCTCAAGCTGATCCGCATCCATGCCTCTCCACGCCTTCGGCACCCTCTGCTTGCCCGGGTCAGCCCAGAAATCACTGTAGTGATAATCAAGCAGAATGCTCATTCCATGATCCATAGCGCGCTTCGCGAGTTTTTTGTACACCTCAAGGTCATTTGTGCCCGCGCCATAAGGTACGCCGTCCTCCGTGTACGGATCATTCCACAGACGAAGTCTCACAGAATTAACACCATAGTTCTTAAGTATGTCAAATATATCTCCCTGCACACCATTGTCATAATATCTCGCACCCAGCTCTTCAACCTCGACAACAGCGGAGAGATCCACGCCCTTTATATAATCTGCCATATTTTTGTCTCCTTGAACACCAGCCATGCAAAATTTGCCTTCGTTGTACGATCGCATTGCTTCGCAATGCGATAGGTCGTCGATGCCATTTTAAGATGTGGCTTCGCCACATGGGCATCTCCTCGGCAAATGGCTGGCGCTACATGTCAAGTTTTCATAGAAAACTTGACACATTCACCTGCATTTATTTTACTGCCTGTTATAACCAAGAACAGCCGCCGAATAAAAATGTTCTGCATACTCCAACGTCTTTTACAACATACTCCTGATGTATCAGTTCATCTTCATCTGTCGGCGGCCGTCTATCCAGATGACACCTGTCACCTAGTCGTCAAATGTAATCCTGTCATACATTCTTCCATATTTTATTCTGATGAGCTCGTTCTTTGCCAGAACGTCCTCCTCTGGTCCAACATACTGACAACGGATACAGTAGTATTCCTTCTTGTCCTTATCATAGAACATATCTATATCCAGATCTCTCATAAAACACATTGGACATCTGTAATTTAATTTGCCTTTTCCAGACTGAGCCATGTTGAAAATACCTCCTTATCCTTAAGTGTCTTTGTAAACCCGAGAGTGAACATTGGCGAGAACGCATATCCCTCTTTGAAATATCCTGTTGCATCGCTGCCTGATGCTCCCATAGCAGCCTTTGTCTCGATTGCAGGGATAACTGCTGATACCTCATCGGCGCCTGCGAGATCCTCTTCTCTGCACTTGTACTCATATGTGAGTGACTTGCTCTCTGAAGCATTCTTTGCTGTGAGAGTGATTCCTGTCATATCCTCTGGGTACTCTGTTGTACCGTAGCATGCCACCATGTACTCATTGATCTCAACCTCTGCATCAGGGTTGCTCATCTCGAGGATAGTTCTCTCATGTCTTATCTTGGATGACCCCTCCTCAAAATATATCTTTGTCTGAAGTTTAACTGTCAGATCGTAGAATTCGATGTCAACCGGGTCAAGTGTAAGGATCCTTGTGCTGCCCTCCTGTGAGAATGTTGCCTTTGTTCTGCACAGACAGAGATCGACCTCTTCACCATTATAGCTGATCTTGGCACTTCTCACAGTACCTTCTCCGGCATAGTGTGTGAAATATCCCGCTCTGTACTTCTCCTGGATCAGGAATGGATATGATGCATCCTGAACGTGTGGAGTTCCGATACCTACAGGCCAGTTAAGCTTTGCTGCATATGGTCTGAGGTCAACGATCGCACCGCCCTGATCCATGTTGATCTGAGCTCTCATGTATGGATCGCAGTACCAGAAGATCTGCTTATCTGATCCGTACAGTATATCCTTCCAAAGAGCACACTCAGGCTCCTCGTATGTCTTGTTCTCTCTGTAGAAATCAGCAAATTCAGCCATTGTCATGTCAACGCATTTGCCTTCCTTCTTCAGATCACCGTAGTACTTCATTCCGTCCTCGTAGCTCTTCTTGAGCAGCTCATATGGAGCCTCCCAGCGTCCCATCTTGTTCAGCCAGCCCGGTCCAACGAACATCATGTTGTATGAATATCCATTGTTGAACTTAGCCAGATGACGATACTGGTCGATAAGGTTGTACAGATATGGGTACTCCCATGTCTTGCTGTCATAGATCATTCCACGGAGAACGTTCTGTGGATGAGTACCGAAGTTAGAACCATTTCCATCGTAGCATGCCAGCAGATCTCTTGAAAGATGAGGAATAGCAACGATTCCGCTGTCCTCAGCCTCATTTGCTGCAGGTGCATGTGTGTTCTGCTTTGAAGGTATCCACGGATTCCATGGACCACCATCGAACAGTGTGTACCATGAGTTGTTACATGTATGGTAAGCCTTAGGGCCCTCCTCCCAGCATGTTGCAACTGCACACTTGACTGATGGATACTTCTCCTTGATGTAGTTTGTAAGCTCAGCATCCATATAGTATGAACCTGTAGACACTGGATAGAAACCAAATATATCATGGAACTTTCCAAATACGTCATCGACGATATTCTTCTTGTCCTCCATTGAGAACATCCAGATACAGAAGTCCTTGGTCTTGTACTTCTCTCTGAACTCTGTGCAAGGAAGTCCGAGAAGTGAGAGCGCTATCTCATCTCCATACTTCTCATGATGCTCCTTGGCGAGTGATACAGCCTCCTCGTTAAAAAGGCTGGCATATGTCATCTGAATAGTAGTCTTGAGTCCGTTCTTGTGAGCTGTCTCCTGCTGGAACTTGAATATGTCCAGTGACTCTGTGAGGAGAGCTTTTCTTCCGATATCCTCTGCCTGACCATGACCTGTAACCTTCTCGGCATACTCAGGAACCATCTCAGGACGGTGGATAATGTTTACAATAAATGTATTCTCCATATCTTAAATCTCCTATTTCATATATGTTGTAACCTTTTGATCTAAAGATAATCGTCCCCAAATAAGCGACAATATCCTCATTTTTCATCCTGTCTGCCCTATTTTAGGGCTAGTTATAGCAGGCATCCACACCACCATCCATATGTGGTCCATCCGGTACGCAGACACCTGCTCAAAATAAATTTTCTCATTTCTCTCAGACCGCCGCCTTAGCCCTTTACAGAACCGCCTGTCACGCCCTCTACATAGTATTTCTGCATGATGACGAACAGTATTGAGATAGGGATAGCTACCACGATACCGCCGGCGCAGAATACTGAGAAGTATTTGTTGACCAGTGATTTCTCAAGCATATTGTAAAGACCTATAGCTACTGTCCAGTCCTTCGAAACTCCTGAGTTGAGCATAAGCTTTGCGAATACGAAATCGCCCCAAGGTATAAGGAAAGAACTGATTACCTGATACACTACTATTGGCTTACACAGAGGAAGAATTACCTTAGTAAATATCTTCGCCTCCGAAGCGCCCTCAAGTCTGGCAGCCTCCTTAAGTGACATTGGTATTGTGTCCATGAATCCCTTCATGATGAGGAATCCAAGTCCTGATCCCGCTGAGTAAACTATGATCATACCGAAATGACTGTTTGTAAGTCCCAGCATCTTCAGGATAAAGTAAATTGCTATCATGAGAAGTGGGCCAGGGAACATATTGAGTATCAGCGACGCACTCATGATCTGTTTTCTGCCGTTGAATCTCATACAACTCATCGCATAGCTGACCATAATTACAAATATAGTAGAGATGATACATGTAAATACTGCAATGATAAGTGTATTCTTGAACCATGACACATACTGCACAACCGAGTCAGGTCTTGTGAGCAGCTGAACAAAGTTGTCCATGGACCAGCTAGTTGGGAAGAAGTGCGCTGTGTTGATTCCCTTATATCCGCTGAATGAGGTGACAACCAGCCAGATGATCGGAACCAGCCAGATAGCTGCGAGGACAAGTAATACGATATGTTTAACGATCGAACCTATTGTTTTCTTCATTATTGGTACTCCTCCTCTTTATCTCCTGAGATCATTCTTGAGAATGATATAAGTGTAAATGCTGCACATATGATAAATACTATGATACCGATAACAGATGCCATCTTGTAGTCGTAGTATTCATTTGTAAGTCTGAACAACCATGTAACAAGAAGGTCAACCTCCTTCGCATGCGAATTGGCAAGTGCCTGATTCTGTGTGACGAATACATCCTGTGTTAACAAGTAGATTACATTGAAGTTATTGATATTCTTTACAAAGTCTGTTATAAGTGCCGGGCCCTGGATGAACAGGATATATGGCATTGTGATCTTCCAGAACACCTGGAAATTTGTTGCTCCATCAATCTTTGCACTCTCAATCTGATCTGTAGGTATGTTCATCAGAACACCTGTTGCGATCAACATCTGATATGGAACACCGACCCAGATATTGATGAGAATGATCATGACCTTTGCCCAGTGAGGATCGGTCAGGAACGGTATATATGTAAGGTGTTCACCGACAAGTCCTGCATGCTTAAGCATGTCTGTGATACCAATATTTGAACAGATAGTGTTCACAATACCTGAATCAGCGAAGAAGTTTCTAACCAAAAGCAGTGTTACGAACTGTGGAACTGCTATTGATATGATAAATAGTGTTCTCCACATCTTTGGCAGCTTGGTTGTCTTGGAATTGATCGCCTTGGCAAGAAGGATACCGCCTATGAATGTGGTAAATGTAGCCATGACCGCCCATACAAGTGTCCAGCCAAGAACCTTTCTGAATGAATATCCAAATGTGACTGTCATGCTGTTTGAGAACAGGCTTGCGAAGTTCTTGAAGCCCACCCATGTAAACAGTGAGTTTGGCGGAAGATGCTGCTGGTCATAATTGGTAAATGCCACCGCTATAAGAATAAGTATCGGCAGGATATTCATTATGACTACACCAATTGTCGGAAGTGTGAGAAGTGTTATGTGGAACTTCTCGTTGAAGAGTGCCTTCATATCTTCCTTGAATGTATTTATATGTTCTCCATTTTCCTTCATCTGCTGAAGCTTGTACACTGTCTTGATATTGTGAATGTAGAAAAGCACGAATATAAGAATGATGAACAACGCAACCACCGAATTGAGAAGAATCTGGAATGAATTGTCGTAATTATTAGTAGTTGTCTGCATGGTGAGTGGATCAAATACCTGCTCAAACTTTACAGTTCCAAGAGTTCCAAATTTGGCAAGGTTTGGTGCCGCATAGCCTACGCACATCAACACAAATGCAGCCTCAACGATGAGCATGATCAAGCCATTGACGATCTGCTTTCTTGCGAAGTAACCTGCACCCATGATAACCGTCGAGAGCTTAACCCATATATCACCTTTTGCAAAAGCAACACCAAAATTCTTGAAATATCTTCCTATAGCTTTAAAGAATTCTGATATTTTCTTCATGAAAAAGCTCCTCTCTTTTTTTAATGCCCCATATGCCACGAATGACATATGAGGCATTCTCATTATAACTTATAAATATTATTCAAAGTACTTCTTATTTAAGATTACTCCTGTGATACAGGTGCCTCAATTCCTTCTACAGCGTTGTCGAGAAGCTTCTGAAGATCTGTTCCGTCTGGATTGCCCTGAGCAAGAATTGAACCAAGTGTCTCAGCTGGGGTCCAGTAGTTACCACCTACACGCTGTGGTGTTGCATATGCTGCCTGAGCTGCAAGAGCTGATATAGCTGGATCAGCCTTAACTTCATCTGACTCTGAAGCGTTGATGTTTGAAGGACCAAGACCTCTCTGCTTAAATCTTGTAACCTGTGTATCCTCTGATGTAAGATACTCTGCAAGAAGCATTGACCAGCCTACATTCTTTGAATGTGGATTTACACCGACAAGCTTGCAGCCTGAGAATGATGCCATCTGAACCTGCTTGCCTGCAACTGTGTATGTAGGAAGCTTAGCTGCTGCGTAGTTCTCGCCCCATGCTGCCTGAGCGTCTGCTGCTCTCCATGTTCCGTTAACTGCTGCACAGATCGTACCCTCAGCGATTGCTGTTGCCTGTGTAGGATCATCCATATCTACAAATACGCCAGTCTTGAAGAGATCAAGGATTGCCTGAGCTACGTCTGTACCGCCTGCCTGATTCCAAGTACAAGTATTTGTAAGTCCGTCATCGTTAAGTGTAAGGTCAAGTCCTGCGCCCTGGAAGAATGAGTATACATACCAAGCATCTGATACGTTCATAGCGATCTTCTTGTTTGCCTTCTTTGCTGCCTCGATCATAGCATCCAGTGACTGAACATCATCCTCTGTGAATACTGATGAATCATAGAACATGAAGTATCCGTTATCTGCTGTCATTGGATATGCATATAATGTTCCATCAACAGAAGCTGCCTCAACAGAAGCTGCTACATTCTCGTTTGCAACATCAAAAGTATATGTAGCCTGTACCGGCTGAAGTGCTCCAGCCTTAACCAGCTCATTGATCTGATCATCAGCAAATGCGAATACATCAGGAGCAGCCTCAACGTCTACCAGGATATCGTCCTTTGCCTTTGACTCTGACTCAGCTCCGAGTGTGATGTTGAAGTCAACGTCTGAATACTTTTTCTTGAATTCTTCAATAACCTGTGTTGTGAGATCCTGATCTTCCTCAGAAGCCCATACTGAAAGATCTACAGTTCCTGTTGTTGCAGCAATTAAGTTCTGAATCGCATCTTCTGATGCTGCAGCCTGTGTTGTGCTGTCACCAGCAGCTGCTGTTGTTCCTTCGTCCTTTGATTCTGCGTTGCCGCATCCTGCAAGGCATCCTGCCATCATCGCAGCAACAAGTGTTAATGATAAAACTTTCTTTCTCATTCTTATGTCCTCCTCTTTAAATAAAATAATAAGAAATTAGTTGCTCTTCTCGTTTTCCGTGCGCAATCGGTTGTTCTTTGTAATTACATATTATCAGTTATGCTTATTGTTGTCAACTGCTAATTTAAATAACTTTACAAATAAAAAAGTATACATTTTGCACAACTCATTTTATTAGAAGCGCTTCCACAGTCATCATATTTTGCGCACCCGATTGCACATAACCCAACATATGGTTGTTTTTACAAATAACACCATACCAATATGTGCATAATACACATTATAAAGCACTGCAGCACAACAATTTGTAGATCATATTATTGCACCTGATCAGATCTGTATATATTATGCAGTCTCTGGCCGGCATGATATAGGTCGATACGTGGTGTATATTGCTACACCGTGTTGCACTTTTGCGCAACTTTTTATATACAAAATATTTATCAGCTCCTTTTACACGCAAAAAGCCTCCGAAGCGGAGATATCCTCTGCCCTGGAGACTTTTTTATTCCAATTATCCGATAAATTATATTTTTTATTTTATATTATTGCGCATTATTTCGTTGACTCCTTGAGACGAAGCTCATAACCCAGATGAGTCTTCTTCTTAACCTCATTTCCTTCTATGTAATCAACCAGCAATTTGCAGGCAACCATGCCCAATTCCCTCGGATCAAATTGCAGCGATGTTATAGCTGGCTGATAATTATTCAGAAGTGAGCTGTTATAAAACGAGGCAACCCTTACATCATCAGGCACCACTATATTCTTCTTATCCAATATATTAAGTACATTTTGACAAATTCCATCATCCATACACAGGATACACTCAACATTCTGCTTCATCACCTCTTCCACTGCATGCTCGCAAAGTACAGAATTATCTATATCAAAGAATACAAGTCCATTGTCAACTGGAATCTCCATATCCTCCATCGCATCAAGATATCCTCTATATCTGTTAAGTGTTACCACATGATTTTTATTTCCACCCATAAGAGCAAGCTTCGTCATGCCTTTAGCAAGCAGAATCGATGTGAGCTCACGGCATGCACTTCTGTGGTCATGATCTATCTGGATCACATTGTCATCTTCCATACTTCCGACCACAACAAACGGAACATTTTTCTCCTTAAGGTATTCCGCCGGAGCATCATTTACAAGAGTTCGTCCAAGAACGATTCCATCCACTTTATGGTTTTCCACGATTCTTTCAAGCTGGCTCATATCATCCGGTGATACCGTACACACAAGCACGTCATAATCTACCGGAGCAGCCATCTCGAGCAGCCCCATAAGACACTTCTGGAAAAATGGCAGATCCACCACGCTGTAATCGCTCGGCATAACCCAGCCGATATTGTACGACTTGGACTGCGCCAGACCTTTAGCTATAACACTAGGTTTGTAATTATGTTTCTCTATGTACTCCATGACCTTTCTTCTAGTCTCAGCTCCAATCCGTCCCTTACCAGAGATTGCTCTGGACACGGTCGTCTTTGATATATTCAGGGCTTCTGCAACATCAGCTATAGTCATTTTGCCCTGTCCTGTGCTGTCCCCTGTTGTCTTTTCTGTTGTCTTTTCCGTTGTCTTACCAGTCTGCTGTTCCGGTCCCCTTTTCTCCATACAATTCTCCTCAATTATCCAATGATATTTATTATTATATTACAAATGTTATAACCATTCCAATGTGCGCAATCGGTTGCACCGCAATTATATCATATCGCTTTTTCAGCTTTAGTCAAGCTATTTTTAACAATCTTTTCAGCACCTATATTTGTCCTTATCATCAGCCCACATGTCCCTCAGTACCTGCTGAAGATAAGGGAAATCCGCCATTGGTACATCACGTCTCAACCGATCTTCTTTTTTGCATACATCATAGAGTCTTATCCCAAGTGATGCCACATCACGTCTGTCTTCAACTGGCATACTCACATACAACATATCAAATTCTACCAGAGCTTTCACGTCACCATCCCAACCCGAAACAAGCCACGCAAGCTCTTTTATCTTGTCGTCACTGAGAGCACATATACTCTCTATAAGTCTCTCCTGATTGCCCATTCCAACATCTCTCTTAAATGTCTGCCAATGGAACAATGCCGCCTCTGAAACGCCCAACGCGTATGCTATGGCAGGTATGTGCCGTGCCGTAGGCATTCTCTCCTCACTCTCCCATTTATAATAGAGCCCTGTTGTTATCTGCAGTTCTTCAGGGAGAACCCTGTTGATCTCAGACACTACATACTTGACCGTGAACTTTGACGACCGGCTGTTGCATCTTATATCTTTCATATTGTTGCCTATAGTGTCTGCGATTTTCTCCACTGTCCCTGCAGCCATGTTTCGTCTGCTATTCTTTCTCATAACCTCACCCCCATCATTCTTCTTCACAATCTCCAACCATTTTCCCAACGAAAATTACATCTTTACTGGTCTTTTGCCAAATTACCCCGTAATTAGACTTTCAGTATAATTTTCTGTTATTAAATATCCTACCACTTATCACGTTAAAGTGCTACCATTTTATTTAGATAAATAAAGTATTTAAAATACAAACAAACAAAGCTATTTTTCAACATTAAGGAGACTATATATGACCGACCCATTATTATGTCCTCGCATCCCATTAAATTTCTGTGTCCCCACCGATTACAGTTCTCTAGGAGGGTCTGTATCGGGTGCCGAGGAAAAACTTGCCATATTGGATGATTACATAATCCGAATAAACACTGCTACACGCTTGAAACCAGCCACCAGAGAGTTCATCAGGCACTTTGATCTGAACCAGGCAATTGATATTATAAATAGTTATTATGCTATTGATAGTTTTTTCAAATGTATGACGCAAAGTTTCTTTATCCCTGACAATACAAAGCACTTTTCTCTACCGGACGCATATTTCCTACTCATCGAACTTAAGTGTTATATAATTGAAAGGCAGGCTGCAATACTAAAGGGCTGCTGCGCTGACAACATCCTTATGATTGAGCAATACAGGAATCACTTTCCCTTCAACCCTCCAACTATACAAAGAATAGAATGGAACCTTAATGATCAGCAATTGACGCATTCGAATTTTTTTGTACCTGAAACTATCCTGTTCACAGATGGCAAAGAATGTTTTACCGTAAATGATGCCATACGTTATGTGAACTATCTTATAAAAAGTACCCAAAGCGCTAGAGAAGGCTACGCAGATCTTGAGATCTGTTCATTCTTTGAAAACTTCAGAAATCTTCTGTTTAACAACCAGAACGATGTCATTCAGCCCGATATCATAGAGAGGGCCTGCAAATACGTGTACGATATATCACCGGAATCCCAGACATCATTTTCCATTTCAAAACACCCCTGCGGATATGCATCATTCGTGGAACTCCTTGCCTGTACATACAAAAATAACCTATCTCCGAAGCGATAGGTTATTAAGAAGGGGGGAGTGGAGGATTCCTATATTTTGGGGTTTGGGGTTATGGGGTTACATTACATCGTATAAAGGGATTTCTACGAATTTCGTGCTAAGGGAACCCTCCGTATATCAAAATATATGTGATTGTCAAATTTATATAACCGGAAGATCTCTGATCGTTTTACCTCGTCTTTCTTATCTCCCTGTCATGCCCATATACTATCAAAACACTTCCAAGTTGTAAATACGCAAAATTTTATAAAACGGAAGTTTTTTTTTGTAATAAATTATCAACAGCTGAGCATTTCAATAGTTTTTTTGCTGTTTTTGATTGTCAAATGATTGTTTTTTCCGCAAATGATTATTCTATTGTTCATTTTGTTCATTGCGCCGTCATTTTATATTGCAAATATAGTTAAAAAATATCAACCCACGTACTATAATATAGTTGCAAATATTTATTTTACAGGAGAATCTACTATCATGAATGAAAACGAAGTTTTGAGGGGAAGGTTAAGCGATCTTGCAAACGCAGCATATACGCAGAACAGATATACATACACGAATTTTTTAAGTGCCGCAGATATTGACGTTTTCTACAGCAATATGGACGAGCTTTCATTTGTCGGCTACAAACTGTTCGGTGGCAGGGAAGGATGCGAGCGTGTCATGATAGCATTCGGAAACGAATCAGACTGTGGCTATGAACCGACATTTCCGATCGCTATAGTCAAAGCTGCCGCCGTTCAGGACAAGTTCTCTGAAGATCTGAACCACCGTGATTTTCTTGGTGCCCTTATGAACCTGGGCATTGAACGAGAGATGATTGGCGACATACTCGTCGCGGAATCTTCAAAGACTGGCAAGCACAGCGCCGCGTATATATTCTGTGCAGAGTCCATCGCCGATTATATCGTAGAAAGTCTCACACGGATCCGCCACACCAACATGAGATGTTCCATTTGTTCACCGGAAGACACCGGGGAGATCCAGCTCCAGAAGAAACCCATGCATATTATCGCCGCATCCGCAAGAGCCGATGCAGTCACCGCCACCATCACCGGTCTCTCAAGAAGCAACACCTCACTGTTGTTCAGAGAAAAGAAGTTTACCCTGAACAATAGGCTATATGAAAACAGCAGCTACCAGCTAAAATCAGGAGACATATTCTCCATTCGCGGGTATGGTAAGTACGAATTTGTAGAATCTGGAACGGTTACCAGAAAGGGACGTCTCAACATAGAATTGTTGAAATATGTCTGATAGACGCCATTTCCGTCTCTGCTATGTTATCCATTACTTCCGGACGCCATTTGTCATTGATACCGATGCGGGTGCCATCGAGCAGTGTGATCTGTCTCGAGCTGTATCCCCTCACATATTCAATATTTACAATATAAGAACTGTGCACCCTGACAAATCCAGTGTACAGCTTCTTTATCCGTTCGGACAGATCCCTCATATTTCCATAGAAGCTATAATCTCCATACAAACCTTTTATATTTACTTTTCTCTTATCACTCTCAAAATACATTATCTCGTGAACGTTCAGTCTGTATTTCACCCATCCAGTACTGAACACAAAGCACGGACTTTTTTCAATCCCACCGACAGCCGACATAAACACCCTCATAAAGTCCGTTTCACTCATCGGTTCATACACCTGATAGCACGGCTGCACTTCATACATTTTCCGGCTCATCCCCAGTGCTACCATCATGAGGTTTATCTCCCGGTATTTTCTTCTAAGCAGTCCGGCAATCTCCCAGCTTCTGTGTACTATGACCAGATCGAACATCCCCGATGTCTCCATGTCCCACTCAAGCATATCCACAGACTCAAAGTATGTTGTCTGATTTTTCATTCCAAATTTTGTCTCGGCATTGTTTATATATCCCATGATCACTTCCATACAATAAGAATTTCCACTATACACAGCTATCTTTGCCATTCCGCACTCCCCTCTACATTCCACTGCTTATAGAATCGTACACAGAGAGCATGACATCCACCGCATTATCTACATCAAACTCAATATCCACATCCTCCGAACCAGTCTCCGGCACATCCATATCCCACAAAAAATAATCACACGTACATTTCAAAGCCCTGGACAATTGCACAAGTCTTTTCAGGCTTGGAAGACTCTTTCCGCTTTCCAGACGGCTTATATACTTTCCGTCAGTACACATCAGCCTTCCAAGCTCCTCCTGCGTGAGATTCATCGATTTGCGCGCATACTTAATACGCTGCCCTATAATCATACTATTCACTTTTTCCTCCCTATTCATAACATAAGCCCTTTATTTTTTATTCCCCTGAACATAAGCATACTTTACAACAAATATAAGCAACAAAAAACCGCATCCCATGCCGAATATCGGCATGGGATGCGGTTTTTAGTAAATATTTTTACTAGTTTTTCTAAATTGTTTTATATACATAATATCTCAAGTGCTAAATATTACTTGGTAATCCCAAGCTTTATCGCCTCGTCAGCTACAGCCTTGGCTACGACCTTTGCAACCCTCTCGTCAAATGCTCCAGGAATGATGTAATCCTCCTTGAGCTCATCATCTGTTACAATGGATGCGATAGCCTTGGCTGCTGCCATCTTCATCTCTTCAGTTATGCCTGTTGCCTTGGCATCCAGGGCACCTCTGAATATTCCCGGAAATACTAGAACATTGTTGATCTGATTTGGATAATCCGAACGGCCTGTCGCCATTACTCTTACTCCGCCCTTTGCCGCTTCCTCAGGCATGATCTCAGGTGTAGGGTTTGCCATGGCAAATACTATAGGATCAACCGCCATAGATGCAACCATCTCTGCTGTCACGATATTTGGAGCTGAAACTCCGACAAATACATCCTTACCCTTCATTATCTCGGCAAGGGGACCTGTCTGTCTGTCCTTGTTTGTAATCTCTGCCATCTCTGCCTGTGCCGGATTCATCCAGTCCTGTCCAGGGCACAGAGCCCCCTGCTTGTCCACGAGGACCACATTACCTATACCGAGCTGAAGCAGAAGCTTACATATTGATATGCCTGCTGAACCTGCTCCGTTGATAACTACTTCTGCCTCGCCAAACGGCTTACCGACAAGCTTTAACGCATTGATGAGTCCTGCTGACACAACGATAGCTGTACCATGCTGATCGTCATGGAATACAGGAATGTCAAGTTCTTCCTTAAGTCTTTTCTCTATCTCGAAGCATCTTGGAGCAGATATATCCTCCAGATTTATACCTCCAAATACAGGCGCAATGCGCTTTACTGTCTCAACGATCTCATCCACATCCTTTGTATCAAGGCAGATAGGGAATGCGTCAACTCCACCAAACTCCTTGAAGAGTATGGATTTTCCTTCCATTACAGGTATAGCGGCCTCAGGTCCTATATCTCCAAGGCCGAGAACTGCTGTTCCATCTGATACCACGGCAACCATGTTGCCCTTGCATGTATATTTGTATACGTCAGCCTTATTGTCACGGATCTTTCTGCAAGGCTCTGCAACGCCCGGTGTATACGCTGTGCTCAGATCATCTCTGTTCTTCACTGCTACCTTGGACACTACCTCTACCTTACCCTTGTGCTCCTCATGCATCTTAAGACTTAAACTATTGTAATCCATGTCTATTCCTTTCTGCGCACCCGCGCATCCTGTATTTTATCCACTGCATATAAACCAGCTTATTCCATAATAACCTTGACTCATATTTTAGTCAACGATATGTGCCAGCATATGTACCCTGTTGAACGGGAACGAAAAATAATACCCATCCGCAAAGTCCGCCGTGTAATCAAGTATCTCTCTGGCAATTTGTATACCGCAGTCCTCTCCCTCCTGTCTTGTGGCATTTTCACCGTATCTCTCTATGATCTCATCTGGGATCTCTATGCCGGTCATCTCGTTTTTCATGAACAATGCATTTCTCCTGCTGACAAGCGGCATGATTCCCACAAGTATTGTTGCGCCTGTCTCAGCCTTCATGTCTCTGAGTATCTGTGCCTGCTCTCTGGAGAACACAGGCTGTGACAAAAAGAATTCAGCCCCGGCTTCCAGCTTTCTCTTTATTCGATCAATCTCAAACTTCGTGTTAATTCTGTTCTGATTTATCGCCCCGCCATAGGTGATCTTATCTCCGATGAATACCTCTTCATTCATAGTCTGAAGCAGCTTCATCATTCCAACCGAATCAAAGTTAAACACGCTTCTGGTCGTCTGCCTGAACATGACTGGAACAGGATCTCCTGTTATGACAAGAAAATCCTTTATGCCGTTAAGTTGTGCGCCGAGCACACTTCCACGTATTGCTATGGCATTCTTATCACGGCAGCACAGGTGAGGCATAACTCTAAGCCCTGTCTCCTTATGCACCTTCTCCGCCATGAGTATAGAATCTGCTCTGGTTCTTCCTGATGGCGAATCAGGGAATGTCACAACATCCACATGTGACTGTTTAAGTATATGCGCAGCGTCCAGCAGCTTCTGATCATTGACGTCCACCGGAGGCGCAAGCTCCACTGCTATAAGCTTATGCCCACCGGCATTTTTTACAGCTGCCTTACCGCTCTTCAGACGACCTTTAAGGAAATTGTCCTTAGGTGCATTATCAAACTGCTGTTTTTCTACATGAACCTTTGCAGCCTTAACGATATCTCCTTTTTTTACACTCTCCTTGATCTGACGTATGTACTCAGGATTTGTTCCGCAGCACCCTCCTATGATATCTGCACCTAATGCCGCTATATCCTGTATCTTGTCAATGAACCCCTCTTTGTTGTCATTGAATACAAGTCTGCTCTGTGTAAACTTCGGATATCCCGCATTCGGCATTATGGATACAGGCTTTCCACAGTCTATATCCAGTTTTTTCAGGAGCTGAAGCATGTGATACGGACCAACTCCACAGTTGAGCCCAACACAGTCCACATCACTATTCGCTGCCGCCTGTGAAAGCAATGCCCTTGCTGAAAATCCGCAGTTGCTATATCCAAACTGGTTCACGCAAAACGACACCATGACTGGTGTATCCTTTCTTGCCTTCAGTTGCTTCACCACAGGCTCAAGCACATTGAACTCAGGAAATGTCTCAAACCAGATGATATCCACCCCCATGTCCTGCATTGCCTCACCGAGCAGCTTGTACTGTGACACTCTCTCATTCAGCGTGAGACCGGCATCCGCAGGTATCGGACCTATATCTCCGGCAACGTATGCCTTTTTTCGATCTATTCCAGGTGCACCAGTTTCCGCCACAGCCTGCTTCGCAAGTTTTACCGCCGCACGCACATTTGAAATCACATAATCCATATCTGCATCAAGACTCGCTGTATTTGCCGCAAATGTGTTGGTCCTTATAATTCCGGCTCCCGCCTTCACGTACTCTTTATGTATCTCAAGTACCCGCTCCGGGTGGCGCATGTTTGCAAGTTCAGGCGCAACAGTTCCTCTCTCCCCATACATCCCCGCATAACAGGTTCCAAACGCTCCGTCCGCAACAAGCAATTTATCCCTTAAGCTTTCAAGTATATTCATCTAACATCTCCGTCCTTATTCCATCAGGGACGCTTCTTTTGTAACGAGGAGCGTCCCTCTGTCCTATATTTTCATTACACGGGGACACTCCTCGTTACAAAAGAAGCGTCCCTAGTTAAGGAGTGTATATTGCTCCAGATTCCACACATCTGTCACAAGACCGTCATAGAATTCCGGTTCATGACATACCAGCAGTATGGAACCCTTGTACTCTAAGAGCGCCCGCTTGAGCTCATCCTTGGCGTCAACGTCAAGATGGTTTGTCGGCTCGTCAAGCAGAAGGACATTTGTCTCCGAATTAATCAGCTTACAAAGTCTGACTTTCGCCTGCTCGCCACCCGAAAGGACCTTCACCTTGCTCTCAATATGTTTGGTAGTAAGACCACATTTTGCAAGAGCCGCACGTACCTCATACTGTGTATATCCAGGGAACTCTTCCCATATCTCCTGCAGGCAGGTATTTTCTCCCGGCTTGACCTCCTGTTCAAAGTATCCTATATGCAGATAATCGCCAAGCTGCGCCTTGCCTGATATCGCCGGGATAAGTCCCAAAACACTTTTCAGGAACGTGGTCTTTCCTATACCATTTGTTCCCGTGATGGCAATCTTATCACCGCGCTCCATGCGAAGATTCATCGGTTTTGAAAGCGGCCTATCTTTGCTGTAACCTATCACCAGATCATCAGTCTCAAATATCACCTTTCCGGCAGTTCTAGCCTCCTTGAAGTTGAACTCAGGCTTTGGTTTCTCTCGCTCAAGCTGGATGACATCCATCTTGTCAAGCTTCTTCTGTCTGGACATAGCCATATTTCTCGTGGCAACCCTTGCCTTATTTCTCGCAACAAAATCCTTCAGCTCAGATATCTCCTGCTGCTGTTTTCTGTACGCAGCCTCAAGCTGGGATTTCTTCACGGCATATACCTCCTGGAACTTGTCATAGTCGCCTACATACCTGTTAAGCTGACCGTTTTCCATGTGATATATAATATTTACAACTGAATTCAAGAACGGTATGTCATGAGATATGAGTATAAATGCATTCTCATACTCCTGAAGATATCTCTTAAGCCACTCTATATGGTGGGCATCCAGATAGTTTGTCGGCTCGTCAAGCAGAAGTATCTCTGGCTTCTCAAGCAGCAGTTTAGCCAACAGGACTTTGGTCCTCTGTCCGCCAGACAACTCAGTCACATCCTTGTCAAGTCCCAGCTGCATAAGATCAAATGCCCTGGCAACCTCCTCAACCTTGGAATCTATTATATAGAAATCATGGCTGTCCAGAAGATCCTGCAGAAGTCCCATCTCCTCAAGCAACGCATTCATCTCCTCATCATCCGCCACATCTGCAAGCTTGTCACAGATCTCATTTATCCTTTTTTCCATGTCAAACAATCTGGAAAATGCGTCTCTCAGCACTCCTCCTATAGTCATGCCCGGCTCAAGAACCGTGTGCTGGTCCAGATAGCCAACCTTGACATTCTTCGCCCACGTCACCGTGCCCTCATCGGGCATCAGCTTTCCAGTCACTATGTTCATAAATGTCGACTTGCCCTCACCATTCGCACCGACAAGTCCTATGTGCTCGCCCGCAAGCAGCCTGAATGACACATTCTCAAATATTGCTCTGTCGCCAAATCCATGGCTGAGATTACTTACATCTAATATCATAAACTCTCCTTGTCTGACGGACGGCACTTCATCCGCGCGGGCGAGTTTGTATCCGGGGGGTATGCCAAATCACTCCTATGCGGATGAAGTACCTGTCTTTGTAGTAATTTTACTTAAATTCCATTTAATTTCTGTTGTTCACTTATAACATGGATTACATATATCAGGCAACTTTTATTTTATCCTATAGCTATATATCTGATACTTTTAAATATGTATTTATACATCCATAAAATACATACACTTCTAGTCCACCGGCTTTAAGTACATTACGGATAATGCCGGAAGGTCGAAGCCGAAGTCGCCGCACACACCTTTGATGCTCTTCATGGTGTCTTTTGTGCTGCCGCCGTATTTGTTCCAGTCGGTGTTCATAAGGATCTTCATGGAGCCTCCCTCGCCGTATCTGAAATGATAATCCCTGTATGTATTTCCTGATAGGTTCATGACTACTACTATCTTATTTTCCTCAATAACTCTCTGAAATATATATACAACATCCTGCTCTTTGCCACAGAGTATCCAATCAAATCCGTGTGGATCATCATCCCACCCTGACAGCGCAGGTTCTTTCAGATAGAGCTTATTCAAATCTTTTATAAATCTGTTAAATGAATCGTGATTCGGATATTTCAGTATATCCCAGTCCTGTTCTCTCTTCTCGTCCCACTCTCTGAGTTGGGCTATCTCATTGCCCATAAAGTTCAGTTTCTTGCCCGGATGTGCATACATGTATGCGTAGAGCGCCTTTGCATTCGGGAATTTCTCCTCATATGAGCCTGCCATCTTCTGGGCTATAGTTGCCTTTCCATGAACAACCTCATCATGGGAGAGGGGCAACATGTACCTCTCATTATAAAAATACATCATTGAAAATGACAGTTTGTGGTACTGGTCGCCTCTGCAAAACGGAAGCGTCCTGAAGAAATTCAGCGTGTCATTCATCCATCCCATATCCCATTTATAGTCAAATCCAAGTCCGTCATACCTGACTTCCTTTGTGGTTCCCTTGTAGTCCGTGGAATCCTCGGCACAGAGTATACATGAAGGATGTCTCTCCTTCAGCCCCTGGTTGAGTCCCTTTATAAACTCTACCGCCCTGTCATTTACACCTCTGGCTTCATCGCCCATCCAGTAGATTATTCTGCTGATTGCATCCATTCTGAGACCGTCAAAGTGATACTCAGTGAGCCAGTAGTTTGCCGCACTCTTTAAAAATGTCTGCACCTCACCCTTGGAGTGGATGAAGTTCTTGCTACCCCACTCGCTGTATCCCACATCATCCGATGGATGCTCGTACAGATTTGTTCCGTCATATTTCGCCAGTCCATATCCGTCCAGCGCAAAATGCACAGGAACATAATCCATTATCGCACCTATGCCATTTTTATGCAGGGTATCGATCAGGAATTTCAGATCATCCGCGGTTCCATATCTAGCCGTCGGACTGAAAAATCCAGTATTCTGGTAGCCCCAGGACTCATCACACGGATGCTCCGAAAGAGGCATGAACTCCACATAGTTGTATCCCTGCTCCTTCAGATATTCCACCAACATAGGAGCAATCTCCCTGTATGTATACCAACCCTCAGATACCCTATCTGCATCAATGACCTCCTCTGGAGTAAGCCGCTTTCCATTTTCATCATACACAGGTTTACAGTGCCACGATCCCATGTGCATCTCATACACATTGAGTGGTCCTCCCTTGCACTCATTTCTCGTTCTCATCCATCTGGCATCGCCAAAAGTATACTCTTCCATGTCTCTTATTATAGAAGCAAATGCAGGTCTCAGTTCCATGCCAAAGCCATACGGATCACAGTGATCAACGCAATAGCCATCCCTCTGGTAGATCTTATATTTGTACATCTGACCGGTCTTTGCCCCCGGAATAAAACATTTGAAGAAGCTGCCGTCGTAGCATCTCTCCATGGTGGTCTCGCCCCACGAATTAAACTCTCCTGTAACCGTTACCGCCTCCGCATTCGGTGCATACGTCACAAAGTCCACACCCGTCACCATTTTTCTTCTGCTCTTGCCCACATTCTCCTTCACAACATGAGCTCCCAGCTCATTGTAAGCATCAAAACATTTTCCTGAATAAAACTCATACAAATCCATAACTTTCCCTCCATATACAAGATACAAGTTTGCATATTCAAGCTACATAAGCTAAGCCCACACAGTCATTTCTTGACTATAGTAAATTATATATAGTATACTGCTATACAGGTTTCTAATGAATATACGCTTTTTAGACAAACGTCAAATAATTGACCATATATGCATTTTAGTGTATTCTATATATATAAATGTATACAAAATATCAGCCGACATCAATGCAACCATACGGCAGAGACCAGAAAGGAGCTTTTATGGACAGAAGAATTCAGAGAACCCGCAACAGCTTATTCAGTGCATTTATAGAATTGCGTGCAGTAAAACCTGTTGAAAAGATAACGGTAAAGGAACTCACCGAGAAAGCCAACATCAGCAAGCAGACCTTCTATCTCCATTTTCAGGATATATATGACCTGTCTGAGTATCTTGAAAACGATGCTCTGCAATCTCTCATCGGCGATATTCCAAACCCTGAATATATGCTCACCAACCCGGCCGAAGCAAGCCGTCAGTTGTGCAATGCATTTATAAATCAAGGGCATCTCTTTTCCATACTGTTTCCAGATGACAGCAGAAGTTACGGCATTCTCACGAACAAGCTGGATGCACTCATAAAAGAAAAGATCTATGATGAACGTCCTGAATTTCGCGACGACCTGTCCAAGAATGTCGAAGTATCAATGTTCGTACAGGGCTGCGCTTACACGCTTCTGAAGTACAAAGATCAGGATGTTGCCAAAGTTATCGATACCCTTGCTGGAATAATCGAGCGCGCTGTGCGTGAATAGCATTATTCAACTATCTCGCACGCGACGTGCTCATAGTCTACCCTCTTACCGTTATTGATCACGAGGTGATATCTTCTATCCATATCTTCGTCAGATCTTTCGCCCTCAGATGTACTGGATTCAGATACATATGCCTCCAGCACCACATATACCTTATCGCCCATCCCTGCAAATGTCTCATAAGGATATTCTGCAAGAAGTTTCCCTTTTCTCACGCGTTCCCCTTCATTGCACATCAGCCTTATATTTACCGGCTGGCATACGTTATTCCAGTCGCGCTGCCCATCAGCGATCAGATGTATCCCAACGACATACCCTTCCTTGGACACGCATTCTATCTGCCCTGCTCTGGCTTTACTATATCCAGCCTTGCAGTCAAACGGCGCTCTGATCTCTCCCCGTGTGGCTCGAATCGCACACACGCCGATACTCCCGTCTCCCACGTCCTGTAAGCAATGAATATCAGATACGCACACAATATCACCTTCAACAGGCACATACACTTTCTTAAGCACTCTTTCATAATCCGCATCCTCCTTCTCTGATTCCATATATTTGTTACTCTCAATGCATCTCTTGAGTTCCCTGCAAATGTTCTCCACCTGATTTTCATAAAACACCTGAACCTGTCTCCCCTTTGCCAGAACCCCAAGCGCACCGGACGACTTGAGCCTCATACGGTTCACCAGTGTTCCATCATTAACAGTAACCCTGAGTCTTGTATCACTGCATGCCAGATTATATATATTGTCCATTCCCCCGAGGGCATCTATGATAACTGCCAGGTTTCCCATTTCATTCACATTTCGGTCACCCGCATTCCTATCGCTATTGTCTGTCTCCCCATCCTCGCAAGAGGCTTCGTCATCATTTTCACGCCTTTTCCTAATACATGCAGCAACGAGTATCACCGCAGCTGTCACCAACAGCAATACTGTTGCGTACAACCAGAATGAGTCTCCTATCTGTCGGATTTCCTGTAAATTAAAAAGGACATCCATATACGCATTCCAATTCTCCATAAGAATTCCTCCTGCACATATAATGTCCTTTTTTATATTAATATATTCATGCTTCCCACGACAGCCGAAGACTCCATGAAGAGCTTATTTTATTATCCAGCAGCTGTCAACGCCTCCGCAAATCTCTCCACATCCTCTTTTGGAAGTCTGTAGATCTTCTCGATCTTTTCTCTCGCCATCTCCAATATACGATCCTCAAACTTTGCATTTTTTATGTAATCGATGGTTTTATCAGGGAATACAAAATAACTCTCTGCAAGTCCAAACGCCACTCCATCCTTTGCATAATAACCGCCATCCTGCATGTGTTCAAATGCATACAGACATTTGTCTATGTATCTGTCGTTGACGTAATAACACTTAAGCATGATCGCCACAAACCTGAGTCTGAAGTCATCGGACATATCCTGCCACGTTCCAACGGCTATCCCTCCCTGACCTATCGAAACCTCAACCTCCTGTTGTTTCTTCCTCCATTCAGGATTCAGTTCTGAGTCCCCCATATATTTCATTATAAACTCCCACACTATCTCCTGATACATGGACGCCGCCTTAAAATTGGCACAGAACGAATCGCACACCCACCAGTTGTCTATCTTTGGCACAAATTCATCCGCATACGCAAGTATCTCCTCAAGCTTCCCCTGTGCGTACCCAAGAACAAGCCCCTGCAGCACCACGTCCTCCAATGTGTCGTCCGGCGCATGCTTCAGATATTCCTTCCAGTTGATCTCCGCGATCTGCTGCGCAATCTCTTTCAGATCATCAAGTCTGACTCCGATCACATTGCCGCATCCAGGCAGGTTCATGGCAAGATATTTGCCAAATTCCAGATCCATATGTTCATATAACTCATCCCTGACAAGTCTGTTCACTTCTTCAAATGAGCTGCTCTCCATCCACACATATCCCCTTTCCAAAAATGTTATAAGAGCGCCTTTTTATTTCCTTGCATTTAAAGTCTATCTGTTGACCACATTTATGGGATGCCCTTCCAAAAATGCGCCCATATTGTCACCTGCTATCTGCAGCAATCTCTGTCTAACCTCTCTCGGGGCCCAGGCAATATGAGGCGTTATGATGATGTTCTTTGCAGTGAGCAGTGGATTATCCTCCTTCATCGGTTCCTGAGATACCACATCCACCGCAGCTCCGGCGATCCGTCCTGAATTGAGTGCAGCCGCGAGATCCTGTTCCACGATGCAGCCGCCTCTTGCCGTGTTTATCACAAATGCAGTTTTCTTCATAAGCTCTATTGTTTCCCTGTTTACCATGCCCTTCGTCTCAGGAAACAGCGGGCAGTGTATGCTGATCACATCCGCCTGCGCAAAAAGTTCTTCCCGGCTGACCCATCTTATCCAGCCGCCCTCAGGTAATTCCTTCTCAGTTCTGCTGCTCACAAGGACTTTCATGCCAAATGCATGAGCTATCTCCGCCACTCTCTGTCCTATGCTTCCATACCCGATAACACCCAATGTTTTTCCCGAGATCTCCATGGTCGGCATCACACTGTATGAGAAATCTTTGCTTCTCACCCAGCCCCCAGCCAGAACTGAATCGCTGTGGACGCCAACATGATTTGCAAGCTCAAGAAGCAGTGCAAATGTAAACTGAGCAACAGCTTCAGTGCTGTACGCTGGAACATTTGTCACAACTATATCATGCTCCTTTGCCGCATCCAGATCCACAACATTGTATCCCGTTGCGAGAACGCCCACATATCTGAGATTCGGACACGACTCTATTACCCTTCTGTCAATAACTGTCTTGTTCGTCGTTACGAGCTCAGCATCCCCTATTCTAGAAACCACATCCTCATATTCTGTCCTGTCATACACTGTGAGCTCACCATACTTTTCCAGACTTTCCCAACTGATATCACCGGAATTTGCAGCACATCCATCGAGAACTACTATTTTCATATCTGATCACCCTGCCTTATATTTTTAGCTTATCTACATATAATATCATTTTATTTCACATATATCTCTCCTTGTTTCAGAGAGCACATCCCATGGCATAACGTCATTTTTATTAAAACGATACATTTATTTTATTCAACTATACCATATAATTCACACGTTTTATAACGATCATTTTACCATTTAACGCAAAAATGCACAAATATTTCTGTACGACTTGAATAATTTTATTGAAAAATATGTGCAAACACATTAAAATAAAGATAACGTGCATTGGTAACAAATCATAACGAATGGGAGGTTTGAAATGGACAAAAAGATATTAACAGCAAAGGTATTGGAGGTATTTTCTAATGTTCTTCCAGAGATAGATGCGGGAAATCTGGATATGACGGCGCCTCTTACAACAGCTTATGGGGTTAATTCAGTGTCTATCATACAGTTCATCGTAGGACTTGAGAATGAGCTCAATATAGAATTTGACGATTCTGAGCTTGCCCTCGGCTTATACTATGACATGAATGATATGATCAAGGCTGTCGAGGCCAAAGTCAGCTAACTTAGCTTACATCGACAGGTCTTACAACCAGACGCGAAATGGAGGTAATAAACATATGAGCAAAAAGATTTTGCCAACAAGCTATCCAATGATCACTTCATGGCAGTGGCATGCCACACTTTTCTCTATCATTGGGGATGATGAGAAAGCCAAAAATTGGATATTCAGTAATTATATACAGTTAAGATGTTACAACATTGAAGAGATATTCACAGGAGACGAGATGCTTCTTGCGGACATGATGCCTGGAAGCAGTTCCCTCAAAGAATGCCCTTACCTTCTCTTCTCACTTATGACAAAGGAGCAGGTTGAAAGCTACTGTGGAGACATTCTCACATTTATCAAGAAAACCATTAACCTCGGCGGATATATATACGGTGTATTTGACGAGGCAAAGATCCTCTGTGATTCAGGAGCGGACTACAAGTTCCCTCACGAATTATTTATCTATGGATATGACGATGAGAAACAGGAATTTAACGTAGGTGATTTCACATTTGGCGAGCACTACTCATATTCCACAGTTTCATACTCCGATGTAAGAAATGGTTACAACACCATCACCGCTGCAGAGGATCACATCTTCAAGGATGACTACAAGGGACGCCGTGGTATATACGTTATCCAGAAGAATCTGGCTGAGACATACTACGAGTTGGATACCAAGTACATAAAGGATACTCTCATCGAGTATCTTGAGTCTAAGGACAGCAAGAACCACTTCCGTATGATGAGAAACCGTTTCAACGACACAGTATTCGGTGTGAACGTTTACGACGCAGTCCTGAAGCAGATCGGCAAGCAGTTGTCAGCCGAGGATCCGGATTTCGATATACGTGCACTCCATATCCTATACGACCATAAGGTCCTGATGATGGAGAGGCTTAAGTATATGATGGACAACGGATATTTGGAGTTCAACGGAGAAATTCTCGATGCATATATGGAAGTTGAAAACCTCATGCTCACAGCAAGAAATCTTCTGATCAAGACATCCATCACAGGCAAGGTTGACTGTATGGACAGATTTGAAAAGTATCTGATGAGCGCAAAAGAGAAGGAGACAGCCGTTCTCAAGCAGGTTGTCGAGATGTTATAAGCTATATCAAAGTCAGATATTTATATATCTTTTTAAAGACTGCGCGACTGATGTTCCACACACCAGTCGCACAGTCTTTTACTTTTATATTTCACATAATTTTACCCATTTTTACAAATTTCAGCTTTAATAATATCCTCTTTTTATTTATACTAGATACTAAATTGTTGCGAGAAGAATATTTATATTGTAATACATTTAATTTGGAGGATCTTTATGAACATATGCGTATACGGAGCGTCAAGCAACACCATTGACAGCTCTTATATAGAACAGACGGAGTATCTCGGCAGACAGATGGCAAAGCGCGGTCACTCTCTGGTCTACGGCGCAGGTGCCAACGGACTCATGGGTGCTGTAGCCAGAGGTGCTCATGAAGAACACGGAAAAATCATCGGCGTGGCGCCTTCTTTCTTTAATGTTGATGGCATTCTCTACGAGAATATTACCGAACTGATAACTACTGAGACCATGAGAGAGAGAAAACAGATCATGGAAGACCGGGCAGATGCTTTTATCATGACTCCGGGGGGTATCGGTACTCTTGATGAGTTCTTCGAGATACTCACTCTAAAACAGCTTGGCCGCCATGGCAAGGCTATCGTGGTGTATAACCAGAACGGCTTTTTCGAACCACTGCTCACCATGATGAGCGAGACCGCAGTCAAAGGCTTTATGACGAACGCCACCAACGAAATATACGCAGTCATGGATGACGCAGACGCCATCTTAGACTACCTTGAAAGCTACAAAACCGATATAGGCAAAGTATTCAAATTCTAAAAAATTCCGTACATGGTGTGTTGTATTTTATGATACATTTCACTATGTACGGATTTTTTGTTTGCTGTAATCTCTACAGACATTCTTATAATCTCAATTTTTTCTTTTATCCTCTTCTATGAGCTCTTTTATGGCGTTTACCGCCACACGGATGGCCCTGTCAGTATCATGGACCTCCGGATTTGGAAGTCCTGCTGCCGCTCTCTCCTGGTTTGCAACGACCAAAAAACAGGCTCCGACTCTCACTTTCAGAAATGCCCCTACTATAAACAGCGCCGCGGACTCCATCTCGGACGCCTTACAGCCCATGCGTTTCCAGGCCTCCCATTTGTCTGAGAGTTCGTAACTCACAGGCATTATCTGAGGGGAATGTTGTCCATAAAACGAGTCCTTGCTCTGGACAACACCGGCATGTACCGGAACCGCCAAGGCCTTTGCCGATCTGACGAGGGCATTCACCACATCTATATCTGCAACGGCCGGATACTCTATCGGCGCGTATTCCCTAGACGTACCTTCCATTCGCACCGAGCCTGTGGCAACAACGATGTCTCCTCCTATTATATCCGTCTGCATGCCCCCACATGTGCCCACGCGGATAAATGTGTGTGCACCGGAATGAACCAGTTCCTCAAGCGCTATCGCCGCCGAAGGACCCCCTATTCCAGTGGATGTAACACTAACCTTCTCACCGCCAAGATATCCCGTATATGTGACAAATTCCCGGCTATCTGCAACAAGCTCGGCATCTTCAAGATATTTTGCTATCGCACTGCACCGTTTCGGATCTCCCGGCATGATAACATACCGCCCAATCAAGTCTTCATTCACCTTTATATGATACTCCAGCCCCTGCTCTGACTCATATACCATAACAATCCCTCCTGTCTTTAGCATACGTAAAAAGCAGGCTTGCAGAAAAAACTCTGCAGCCTGCTTTTTAATGATCTACTTTATGATCTCCATCAATATACTTTCCTATGTATCTTATGCGATTAGCACTTGAACTCATCAAGCTTTGCCTGAAGCTCCGGTGCTACTTCTCCATGGAACTTTACAGTAAGTGGTCTTTCAAGATCTAAGCTGAACACACCTAAGATCGACTTTCCATCTACAACATACTGAGCTGATGAAACGTCAACATCATTTGGAAACTGATTAAGGTATGATACAAACTTCTTGATGTCATCCATTGTGTTCACTTTAGCTTTCATCTCTGTAATCTGCATTGGCTGCGCCCCCTAATATATCTTAATATGTTATTGTTGCGGTACGATACGGGCTTCCCATACCAACTCGCCTACAAGAACATTCTAACACTCTCGTATGAAGTGTGTCAATGCATACTGTCCACGAATAATTATAGAAATAGTTATAATTTTGTCACTTTATGCCGCGAGCATAAACGGCTGTAATGTGCTTATAAATGATTCTGTAGCTCCATTATAAAATTTAACTGTGAGCTCCTGATCAAGCCCCAAACTGAACACACCAAGAATTGACTTGCCATCCACAAGGTAGTTACGGTTTGTTGAATATACGTCAACATCTCCGTCGTATTTTCTTATTGTCTCCACAAACTGTCTGACCTGCTCAACCGAATTGAGCTTTACCTTGATATCTGTTGATTCTACCATACTTATTACCTCCATTCATGGTCCATCGCCATCAATGTTCCTTTTATACTACTTTCTGAAATATTTTGCAAATTACAAAATCAAGGAATTGTAAAGCCTTTTGTGTGTTTTCCTTGTTTTTCTTAAGCAGAATATATGATCTTGCTTTCTTTTTGGGCATATTGCCTAATTTGCAGAATATTTTTTTACAAATCTCCCTCTCCGTCAAAACAACGTTCAACAAATTTTTGTTTAATTTTCAATTAACTTTTTTTAGCGGAACATGTCATTTTACGACCGTTCAATATACAATATGCTTATTGACGTTACATTTCCACGCATTTACAATATTGTGCGTAGAGAATATACTGATCTACACATATGACATTTTTATATTCTGACGAAAGGATAACCGGGACACCGGCAGCATCATGAATTTATTAACCATAAAAAATTTTTCAAAATCATATACAGACAAAATACTATTTGACAACGCAGACTTCTCCATAAACTCAAAGGAGAAGATCGGTATCATCGGAGTAAACGGAACCGGAAAGTCAACACTGCTCAAGATAATCGCAGGGATCGACACCTGCGACTCAGGACAACTGTCCAAAGGAAACAATGTGGTCATCAGATACCTTCCACAGACTCCTGATTTCACCGAGGCCGTGAGCATCTACGACTACGTCATAACCGCTAACTCTAACGAGGAAAACCAATGGAGCATAGAGGGAGATGCCAAAGCATTTCTCCACAGACTTGGATTTGACGATACAAGCCTCATAGTAAACACCCTCTCCGGCGGTCAGCGCAAAAAGGTCGCCCTAGCCGCCGCACTGCTCTCAAGCTGTGACATATTGGTACTTGACGAGCCTACAAACCATCTGGACAACGACATGACAGAATATCTGGAGGAATACCTGAACAACTACAAAGGTGCGCTTGTGATGGTCACTCACGACAGATATTTTCTGGACAAGGTATGCAACCGGATAGTTGAGATAGACAAGGGCAAAACTTACAGCTACAACGCCAACTACGAAGGTTACCTCATGCTCAAAGCCGAGCGGGAAAATATCGCCCTTGCAACTCAGAACAAGCATCAGAACATCCTAAGAAAAGAAATCGCATGGATGCAGAGAGGTGCCCGTGCCAGGAGCACCAAACAGAAAGCACATATACAGAGATACGAAAAGCTCGCAAGTGAGGAGCTCATAAAAGAAACCCAGTCCGTCACCATGAGTTCCATCGCCAGCAGACTGGGCAACAAAACCATAGAGATAAACAATATATCCAAGACCTGGCCCGAACGCGAAAATCCCATTATACAGGATTTCTCATACAACTTCCTTCGCACTGACAGAATTGGAGTTGTCGGACCTAACGGATGCGGCAAAACCACGCTTATGAAACTTATAACAGGCAACATCAAGCCTGACAAAGGATATATAGACATAGGCGAAACTGTCCGTATTGGATATTTTTCTCAGGAAAACGAATCCCTTGATCCAAATATGAAGGTTCTGGACTATGTCAAAGAGACCGCAGAATATATACAGACCACCGAAGGACTTATGTCTGCATCAACCATGTGCGAACGCTTCCTGTTTGACGGAACACTGCAACACCAACGCATAGAGAAGCTGTCCGGTGGTGAAAAGAGAAGGCTGTACCTTCTGAAGGTCCTTGTATCATCACCAAATGTACTCATCCTGGATGAGCCTACAAACGACCTGGACATATCAACGCTATGTATACTTGAAGATTACCTTGACTCTTTCCAGGGCATACTCATAGTTGTATCCCACGACAGATACTTTCTGGACAGGGTTATACGCAAGCTTCTGGTATTTGACGGAAAGGGTGCGATCTCACAGTTTGAGGGCGGATACACCGACTACTATATAACCCACGGGGCATTTGCCAACAGTGCCGCAGGCACCACAAACGATACGACGCGATCATCTTCGTCAAAGGCTCAGGAAACCATCAGTTTGGAGGACGATCCAGCAGCGGATCAGAACAAAAAGAAGGGACGAGAACCGGCGATCAAGAAAAAATTCTCCTTCAACGAACAGCGGGAATACGACACTATAGAGGATGATATTGCCGCAAAGGAGTCGGAGATCACCCAGATAGAGGCAGACATTAACGGCTCCGTATCAGACTTCATTAAACTGAACGAGCTGACTGAGAAAAAGGCAAAGCTTGATGAAGAGCTTGATCATCTCCTGGACAGATATATTTATCTCACAGAACTAGCCGAATCATTTGACCGATAACTGCAAATCTGCAATCAACATAAAACACCCCGGAATGTACACAGAAAATCACCGTTCACATTCCGGGGTATCTCACTTCTGAATTATATAACATCACATCTGATGTCTCACTATCTTATACTCATCATCCAACTGAAAATAAGGACAGTTATCATATCCTCTGGCAATAAATCTGGCAAAGTCATCCTCATCCATATTCACCAGGCACTCAGAGAAATCATCTTCTTCATCATATACATAGTGAGCACACATATCACAACTGGAAGCCATTTCAATCCTCCTTAATCTTCTATGAGAATTGCTCTCAAAAGCACTTTTCTCATGTTATCCGCAAAAGTATTTTTATTATACACGTGCCCGGTCTAAAAATCTATCAGTTTCACTTAATTAACCAAGTTTCTAACTGGTAATAACTGTCATAATGTGATATTATTGAAAGAAGTATATTAAGGGATTTCCTCAAGAAAAAGAAGGAGTGTGTTTCCAGTTATGAAAAAGAAGTTAGTAGCATTTCTGCTCACCCTCATCATGATTCTGCCATTTGTCAATACAGCATACGCTGCTGATAAGGGAGATACGACAAATAGCAGTTCTGGATCTGGCAAGATAAACGGCAAGACTTATTATTATGATCAGTTTGACAACAGCGCATACAGAACTGTATATAATCAGATCAACGAAGCCGCTGCTGCATTTAACTCGTCAAACCAGACCGCACAATATCAGGATGGTGGCTATTACACAGCATTTACACTGTCGATAAGCAATAAAGACTGGGAAGTTATCGGCAACGATGGTCTTCGCCAGGTTATGAACGCGGTTTTGGCCGATCATCCGGAATATTTTTGGATGTCTGACAGCTACGAATGTAAGGCATCTTCATCCGGAGAATTAAAATTCCAGTTGCTGACAGTTGAATGTTATTCACTGTATGCCAATGGTGACTCGCGAATAGTGTATGTCAACAATTTCGACCTTGCAGTAAAAACTTACGCAGCTACACTAAGTGAAAACGCAAAGGATTATGAAAAGGTATATCTGATCCACAACGCCATCATCAACAAAGTCTATTATGCAGACAATATCACAAGCAGGAACAATGATAACATATATGCATACACAGCAGATGGTGTTTTCAGTTCGCAATACCTGAAAGCAGTTACATACGGCTACGCCAAAGCATTTAAAGCTGTAATGGATTATATTGATGTACCTTGCATATATATTGAGGGACAGAATTCTGATCTTCTCGATGATTCAGCAGAAACACAAAAGAAATTAAAAGATGAGAACTACATTAACAACTGTGCATGGAATGCAGTATATCTCGGCGGGGAATGGTATCTCATAAACCTTGGTCTTGACGATCCTGTTACCACCACTGGCAAAGAGGCACTGTCATACAAGTACTTCAACATTACGGATTCGCAGGCTTCTAACCTGACTGCCATCCCAGACAGAGTCCCTGGAATTCCATCCTGTAACGGCACAGAATATTGTCTCACGAAGGTTCAACAGGATCTCGAAGCTGATGGATTATGGGAAAAGTCCAGTTACAACTTTTTAGACATGATACTTGACAGATATGGCCTCTCCGTCGTTTTGATAAGCGTCGGTGTCATACTCTTACTTATCGTATCTCTCTTTAAGAATATTCGCAAAAGAACCAAGAGTAAGAAAAAAGATAAGGTCAAAAAAACAAAAACAACTGTGGTCGACAATTCTGAGCTTGACGACGAGCTCAGAAAGCCGCCTCTTTCATAAATACAGAACAATAAGAAATATAAAAGCATAAAAAAGTGCATTGCACATCTATACGGCATTTGGAATAATCCCAATATATCGGAACCGATGTGCAATGCACTTTTTGTATTTAATTAGCTACGTCTCCATCAGTAACCACTACGGTTATATTCTTTGATGCAGTATTGCCTGCCCAATCTGCGACCGTCAGTGTCGCATTTACGGCTCTTGCCTTTCCTGTGTCCAAGTCTTTCACCGAAGTGAGCTTGCTCTGAATATCAGGATCAGCATCTGTAACAGTATAATAATCACTCCAATTTATATCCTGTCCCACCTTAACTTCTATTTCATCCGGACCGGATATGTAAGGATTAACCTCATCCACCACATTTATCTTTGCTGTTTTCCTGCTGGACAGCTTTCCTCTTCTGACTGTGAATTTTACTTTATACTTTCCCAGCTTATCTGGTACAAAATCATTTGAATCGCACTCGATATAAGTATCTACACTTGACGCTTCAAAAAAGTTCTTTATATCAAATGTATCCCCCATATTGTAATCCTGTGAAATCTGATGAACTTTGAGCAAGCTTGCTCTCATTATAAGCGTTATCACCAGGGCTAGAAGAATTCCCAATATGATCGCTGCCGGAATAACTGTCTTAGGGTTTAATCTTACATTGCTTTTCTTTTTATTGGTTTTTTTATAAGTCTTTGAACGAGTCTTTAAATCACTCCTTTTGACACCACTATTACTCTTCGCACCGGATGTATGGACCGCATTGGATTGGCGCACCGTCCTGCTCTGTGTGCCCTTCGCAGGATGGTCTCCCCGTGTCTTCTCCTTGTCCAGCGGTCTTCCTGTACTGGTTCTTGTTCTCTGAACAGCAGTTGCACTTTGAGGTCTTGAGCTTGCTGATCGGCTACGCTGTCTGTTTCCTGTCGTATCTGATCTGTTCATTGTCGATCTATCTACACGTATTTCTCTATCGCGTATTTCTCTATCACGCACTTTACTGTCTCGCACTTTACTATTATCAGCTTTACTTTCTTTATCTGCCAATTTATGCCTCCTCCGCGGCTCCCACGTACCGCAACACATTTATTTATCCATTATACATAATAATTCCCATGCATACAATCATTTCACATTGCAATGACAGCAAATAAGTTGCAATAGAAGCAAATAAGTGCGATAATTTACAGTAAGTTTACTCGAAAGGAGCATTTTTATGTCAATCAATAACCTTAGTTCATTTACAAAAGCCCGCGTAGGACTATGCGTAGAGAGTGATTCAATAGACAATAATCTCTACGAAGAATACGGTGTAAAGCGCGGTCTTCGCGACCTGAACGGCATTGGGATCAACGCTGGAATTACCAATATTTCATTGAGCCGCGCCTACAAGCCGGACAGCGATAAACTCATACCAATCGACGGTGAACTTTACTATAGAGGATACGAGATACGTCAGCTCATAGATGGCTTTATGTCGGAAAACAGATATGGATTCGAGGAATGCACATACCTTTTGCTATTTGGCAAACTTCCAGACGCAGACGAGCTTTCCCAGTTTAAGCAGGTACTCAATCTGGCATACGATCTTCCTCACAACTTTATTCAGGATGTCATCATGAAGAACCCAACAAAGGATATCATCTCAAATATGACCAAGAGTATCCTTGCCCTTGGATCATATGACAAATCAGAGACGGACATCTCTCTGGACAACGTTCTCCAGCAGTGCCTTATGATCATAAGTGTATTTCCTCGTCTTGCCGTGTATTCATTCCAGGGATACAGACATTACGAACTCGGAAAAAGCTGCTACATACACAAGCCTGACCCTAAGCTTTCATTTGCTGAGAACATACTGAGCATGCTCCGTTCAGATAGAAAATATACCCAGCTTGAGGCCAGGGTTCTCGACCTTGCGCTTGTTCTCCACATGGAGCACGGCGGTGGAAGCAATTCAACATTTACGACAAGAGTTGTGACATCCTCTGGATCAGATACATATGCGACGGTCGCTGCCGCTCTCTGCTCCCTCAAGGGGCCTCTTAACGGAGGCGGAGACCTCAAGGTTATGGAGATGATGAAGAATATCCACAACAATGTTGAGGATGTGACAGATGAAACACAGGTTAAGGAATATATCAGAAAGATCGTCAGAGGAGAAGCATTTGACAGGTCTGGTGTTGTATACGGAATGGGACAGCCTATCTACTCACTCTCAGATCCGCGCGCCTTAATCATAAAGGAATACGTTGAAAAGCTCGCCGAGGAAAAACACGAAAAAGATGAATTTAAGCTCTATGAACTCATCGAAAGAGTCGCCCCTGAAGTTATAGCCGAGGAGCGCAAGATATACAAGGGTGTATGTATAAATATCGACTATTACTGTGGTCTCCTCTACAAGATGCTCAAGATTCCTTACGCGCTGTACACACCGCTGTTCGCCATCGGACGTGTGGTTGGCTGGAGTGCTCACCGCATGGAAGAACTTGTCAACAGCTATAAGATCATGCGGCCTGCTTATCCAAGCCTTGTAGAGCCAAAGTCTTATGTGCCTATAGACGAGAGGTAAAATCGGTCTTATAGCCCTGATATAAATCACAAAGCTTGCAAAATATTTCTATAAATAGGAATTTATCATGGATAACAACCATACACAGAACTTCGATCATCTTGAATATACAGTGATCCGAAGCAACAGAAAATCAATATGCATAGAGATAAGCCCAGACCTGCAGATAAAGGTCCGGGCACCGCAAAAAATGCTCGATTCACAGATTCGGGCATTTGTGGCATCTAAAGATAAATGGATAACTGACCACCTCGCCATAATGCAGGAACGGCTAGGAAGTCAGGCAGCGGACACATCTCGCAAACCTCTTTCAGGCTCGGAACTTGCCGCGCTTGCGCAAAAGGCCTCCATCGTCATACCAGAACGTGTGAAACACTTCGCGCCTATCATCGGCGTGACATACGGTCGCATAACCATCCGCCATCAGAAGACAAGGTGGAGAAGCTGCAGTTCATCAGGCAACCTGAATTTCAACTGCATGCTCATGACTACCACCCCCGAGCTCATCGACTATGTTGTGGTCCACGAGCTCTGCCACAGAAAGCAGATGAACCACTCGCCATTGTTCTGGGCTGAAGTGGAGAGAGCTCTCCCCAACTACAAAGAGCTGCGCAAGGAATTGAGGCAGTATAGCTGCTGACCTACCACTCCATGACAACTGCGCCGTATGTGAGTCCTGCGCCAAATGCAGACATGGCGATCTTGTCACCGCGCTTCAATCCATGCTCTCTTACGAGCTGATCAAGAAGTACAGGAACGCTTGCAGCTGACATATTACCTGTGTAATCAAGTGTTGTAGGGAACTTCTCAAGTGGCGCCTTGAGTCTCTTGGCAACTGACTCTATAATCCTTACATTTGCCTGATGAAGTACGAAATAGTCCACATCATCCGCCGTCATGCCAGCCTTGTCAAGTGCCTCAACAAGGCACTTTGGGCACTGTCTGACCGCGAACTTATACACCTCCTGTCCATCCATATACAGATAGTCAGGCTTTACCTCTTCATTTATAAACAGATTGTTTGTCTTTCTGCTCTCGCAGTTGAGTACCATACCTTTCTTGCCAATGGATCCCTGAACAATACTTATTATTCCCTTATCCGACTCTTCTACATACGCAGCTCCTGCACCATCACCGAACAGCACGCATGTGCCCCTGTCGTTCCAGTCAAGGATCTTGGACAGTGTCTCCGAGCCTATCACCAGAGCATTTTTCACGAACCCTGTCTCTATATACATCTTTGCAATATTCAGCGCAAATACGAATCCAGAACATGCGGCATTCACATCAAAGGCAATCGCCTTATCAGCACCTATAGCTGCCTGCACCTGACATGCCCCGCTTGGCGTATAATAATCCGGTGTCACTGTAGCAAGAACTATAAGTTCCACATCCTCAGCAGCCCTTCCTGCCATCTCAAGAGCCTTCAGCGCAGCCTCAGCAGCCATGCTGGTCGTAGTCTCCGTCACAGCTATCCTTCTGTTCTTGATTCCCGTTCTGGAAGATATCCATTCATCTGATGTATCTACATACTTTGATAACTCGTCATTGGATACTTCTCTCTCTGCCAGACAGCTGCCTGTTCCCATTATTCTTATTGCCATTAATTTATTCTCCCTTAGTAAATCTTTTCAATCTTTATTCTGATATCCTCAGCCCTATCTACAGCCTAACGATCATATACCCCGGATATCTTTTCGTTATGTTTCTTTTCGTTTTATTCATCTTCGCTTAACAGCTCTGCCACGAATTCGCCCCACTTTGTCTTATTCTTGTAGTTCTTTTTGAACATCGATGGTTCCGTCTTGTAATCATAGCTGCTCGCTACCCAACCAACATTATGTTTTTTCAGATACGAAGAAAACTTTATTCCAAAGACATTCCTCGTTCCCTTAAGCTTCTCATTCTTCACTTTCACATCATCATCCGTATATCCCCACTCAGTTACTATGATAGGGTAGCTCGTCACATATCCGGAAATAAACTTCTGCCAGAACACCTTGTCAGGATACACATGTACTGCAAATGCTGTGTTGTTGTTTGTCTCACCGAGTTCATCGAGCCATCCAAGATCATAACAATAATCCGGACTTCCAACTATGATGAGCTGCTTTGCGCCCGCATCCCTGATGACTCCTATAAGGCTGTCTGCACATCTCTTCCACTCTGAATCACTCATTCCAACCGGTTCATTGTATATCTCAAAGATAACATTCGGAGTGTTCTTGAAGTACTCTGCTGTATTCTTCCAGAACTCTGCTGAATAGTCAAGCGGATTCTCTGAAATGTCTGGCATCTCATCTCCGCTGCCATCTATAGGATTGCCTGTATAATCCCAGTCAATAATAACATATTTGCCACTTTCTCCTGCCCAGGTGACTATCCTATCCAGGTATCTCCACATATAATAATCATCATTCTTGTACTCTGCAGGATCAACTGGAACTCTGATAACATTTCCGCCCATATCAAATACTTTCTTATAGAATCCTTCATCAAAATTCTTCTCATCATATAATCTATGGGATTCAGGAACCATGACACCCTTTAGCACAACCTGCTCGCCTTCTGCATTCACTATCTGCACTCCCTTTGTGCGGAGCATAGACGGATACTTGTCCGTATCGCCAACAAACTCTGCCCTTGTGCCAACCGGCGTCAGCAGATCATTACCACTCTTAATATATCTGACAATATATATAGCTGCCGCCACAATTATCGCCGCAACTATCACAATCAAAGTCACCTTCATCTGTTTTTTCATAAGCCATCCTCCAATTCATGCCAGCTTCGAAGCCATATATATTAGAGTGTACCAAAAAAAGCGGGCATCTTCAATACATGCATTAACAAAAGGCATTTCCCAGCAAGATAAATTCTCACTTAGAAAATGCCTTGAATATCTCTTTATAAATATATCTATAAATAATTAAAGATTTCTGAATCTGTCATATCTGTCCTGCGCAATCTCCTCAGGAGTTTTATTTGAATACTTCTTCAGGAATTCCTTAATGTTCATCTTGAGGTACTTACCTATATATGGAACTGAGTCGTCATCCGCTCCGCCATATTCCGGTACGACCTGTTCGATAACGTTCAGTCTCTTGAGATCCTGAGCTGTGATCTGCATAACCTCTGCAGCCTCCTCAGCTCTGTTGCTGTCCTTCCAGAGAATAGACGCATATCCCTCTGGCGAAAGAATGGAATATGTTGCATTCTCAAGCATCCATACCTCATTGCCAACTGCAAGCGCAAGTGCACCGCCACTGCCGCCTTCTCCGATAAGGATACAAAGAACAGGAACCTTGAGTGATGACATCTCATAAAGATTCCTTGCTATTGCCTCACCCATTCCTCGCTCCTCAGCCTCAAGTCCGCAGAACGCACCAGGTGTATTTACAAAAGTTATTATCGGTCTGCCAAACTTCTCTGCCTGTTTCATCAGACGAAGAGCCTTTCTATAGCCATCTGGAAGCGGCATACCAAAGTTCCTCTCCATGCACTCAGCCATGGACGCACCCTTAACCTGTGATATGACCGTCACAGGCTGTCCGTCTATATGACCTATGCCACCTACGATGGCTCTGTCATCGTTCATTGTTCTGTCTCCGTGGATCTCGCGGAAATCATCACAGATATACTTCACATAATCAAATCCCGATGGTCTGCTCATCTGACGTGCACCTCTGAGCTTCTCCCATGGAGTCTTCGGCTCGTCATCCTTGAGTCTCTCCTTCAAGATCTCACTGATATCAAACTTCTCGTCACTATCAGTCTGATCAAAGTTCGCATATCCCTGTCTCTGCTTATGTGTAACTATGAGCTCATACATGGTATCCTTCATCTTATCTCTTGTGATTATTCCATCTATGATTCCATGCTCTACAAGGAACTCTGATCTCTGGAATCCCTCAGGCAGCTCCTGTCCTATAGTCTGCTTTATAACTCTAGGTCCGGCAAATCCAACAAGGGCTCCCGGCTCGCCAAGGATGATATCTCCAAGCATTGCAAAGCTGGCTGTCACACCACCTGTGGTAGGATCAGTAAGGATCGATACATACAAAAGACCTGCATCTGAATGTTTCTTAAATGCAGCCGATGTCTTTGCCATCTGCATGAGAGAAATGATTCCCTCCTGCATACGTGCACCGCCTGAACAACAGAACATAAATACCGGAAGTTTCTCCTCTGTCGCTCTCTCGACCGCTCTCGCTATCTTCTCGCCGACTACATATCCCATGCTGCTCATAAGGAATCTGGCATCGCACACACCGATCACTGCAGGCTCACCATTGATGGTTGCCTTTCCTATAGTAACAGCTTCTTTGAGGTTTGTCTTCGCCTGTGCAGCTGCGACTTTCTCCTCATATCCCTCAGTTCCAAGAGGATTTGAGCTTGGCATATCCTCGAACCACGGCTCAAATGACTTGGGATCTGTGACCATCTTTATTCTGTTCTTGGTCTTTACCCTAAAGTAAGAACCACACTCGTAACAGATGTACTTTGCGTTCTTAACTCTTTCCTTCTCAACTTCTTTTCCACACTTAGGACACTTTACAAATTCAATCTTTGGTGCTTCCTGAACTTCCTCAGCAGCTTTTGTCTCCTCTGCAGCCTTCGCTGCAAGTATCTCGGCATCCTTTGCTTTCTTTTTGATAAATAACATGATTTTTACTGCTCCTTATACTTCTGTAAAACGATACATGCGTTGTGTCCGCCAAATCCAAGTGAGTTGCTTATTGCAACATCGACATCCATCTCACATGGCTCCTTACAGTAATCCAGATCAAGCTCCTCCTCGCTCTCGATAAGACCTCTTGTTCTGTGAATGTAACCTTCCTCTATACTCTTGACACAGGCAATAGCCTCGATTGCACCAGCTGCACCGAGAAGATGTCCTGTCATAGACTTTGTTGAGTTGATCTTGATATCCTTTGCATGATCTCCAAATGCCTTCTTTATAGCTCTTGTCTCAACAAGATCGTTGAGATGTGTGCTTGTACCATGGGCATTGATATACTGAACTGCATCCATTGGAATGCCTGCATCCTTGACAGCATTTGTCATTGCAACTGCAGGACCCTCTCCTGACTCCTCAGGTGCTGTGATGTGATATGCATCACTTGAACAGCCATATCCTGTGAGCTCAGCGTATATCTTTGCTCCTCTTGCCTTTGCATGCTCAAGCTCCTCAAGTACAACTATACCTGCGCCCTCACCAAGAACGAAACCGCTTCTGTCCTTGTCAAATGGGATTGAACATCTGTCAGGATCTGTTGATGAGGTAAGTGCTGTGAGTGAGTCAAATGTTGATATACCGATAGGTGAAACTGCCGCCTCACATCCACCGGCTACCATGACATCAGCGTCACCGTACTGGATTGTTCTAAATGCCTCACCGATGCTGTTGGTTCCTGATGCACATGCAGTTACAACATCTATACTCTTTCCTTTAAGACCAAACTGGATAGCAACATTACCTGCTGCGATATTGCTTATCATCATAGGAACTACAAATGGGCTCACACGAAGAGGTCCCTTTGTGAGAATGGTTCCATATGCATTCTCAAGCTCCTGAAGTGAGCCAACACCCGATCCTATACATGTACCAACTCTGTATGCATCCTCTTTGCTCATATCAAGTCCTGAGTCTGCCATGGCCTCCTGTGTTGCCTTGACAGCAAACTGTGTGAATCTTGCCATACGTCTTGCAGACTTTGGATCAATGTAATCCTTTGCAACAAAGTTCTTTACCTCGCCTACAAGCTTGCACTTGTATGCCGAAGCATCAAACTGCGTGATAGGTCCGAAACCATGTTTTCCCTCCTTGAGTGAATTCCAATACTCGTCAACTGTGTTGCCGACTGGAGTTATGGCTCCTATACCTGTTATTACTACTCTCTTTTTCATACTTATCTCCTTGAATTGTCTAATTTACACTTACATATTTTTATATTATACCCCAACTATAAAATGTTTGGAAGTAATTGTATGCATGTTTTTCTATTAAATTTCGATAAACATTTCTCGGCAAATGCCTATTACAGTCTCTCTTTTATCTTCCTGAATATGAATTTTTTGCTTATATAATAGTTCAAAATTATCACTAATATGGACGTGAATGTCTTTATTCCCATCGCCCACAGGTGCAGTCTGTCCACCAGTATGTATATGAGCCCCTCCTCTACGATCAGTGTAAATATACGGCTCGCATAAAATGACAGCAGCTCCTTTATAAACTCCCATGCAGTCTCCGCAGCTGTGTGGAATACGGATTTTCTGTTTGTTATAAACGAAACGAAATTATACAGTATCCATGCCAGAAAATTAGCTCTCACCGGATCTATCCCACATTTTGACATAAAAATCCAGGTAGCCCCCAGATTTACCGCCCCGACCACTATCCCCCATAATATATAGATATATATCTCCCTGGGGATTTTCTTTAGCACCTTATCTACAAACATTTAACTCCCTTATGACCGTCTCCTCTGGAAATTCCCTCTCTATCCGTTCACATAGACGATCGTTAAACTCCACTCTCTTTTGAAAATTAAACTTCAGTATATTCTTATAGCCCCACAAATGGGTGAACACATCCTGCCCCTCTATATCCGCCGCTTCCGGGAAAAATGATGATATTATCTTACCTTCTCGTCCAGCGCACATCGCCAGCAGCCTCTGCTCTGCAAACACCATGTGGCACAGATTTTCCTCAGTCTCTCTACAATTCTCCATGAAGTTTATGGAGCTGTCCACATAATAGTTCTTAAATTGTTCATCCGCCATGTACAACATACACGTATTCACCGGCGGCTCATCCCAACTCCATCCGGGATCAAACGCATAGCCATCCTTCATGTTGAAGAACTCTCTGCCAGGATACACATCTGGGTATATCCCCTCCCTATGTATCGCGCATATGTTCGTCCCCTCTATATATTTTTCTATATTTTTCCATACAATTAGGTCAAGATCTACCATGACCGCCGGCATTTTCGCTTTCTTCAATGCGTAGAGTTTACCTGCAGCCCAAAACACCCGGGGCGACACGCGATCTGGCACATCTATCTCTTTTATGCCGCCATTCCATATATGAGCTATCCCCTGTCTCTCAACATAATCAATGGCCCTTTCATCACCGTAAAGTGTGATAGGACCATTCATTTTTCTCCACATAAGAGCAGACAGGATCATGGTCAAAAGCTCATAATCCTGCATGCTGTATGTATCTTCTGTATTCTGTTTAAAATAAGGGGCTGTCCACAATGTATGAAAACCTTCTATTTTTCTCATATATCCTCCATGGCTTAGATCAAGCCTAGATCAGATCCAGCCCATATCCAAATTTGGCATTTCCGCCGATCCTTTTCTCAGGTCTTCTGCACTTATTGATAAGCTGCCACTCCTGAGGGAACTCCATCAGCAGTTCCTGACTTACCCTTGTGGAATCTATGGCGTTCTGCACTTGGCAAGGCGCGTTATCACGCGCCGCCATGCTGAATCTCCGACTGCTGCCTAACACAAATCGTTGGCTGCTGCCTACCGTTCTGTACTGGCTTCCCGTAAGATATCGGAAACCGCCCTGACTGCCGAACAACCGTCTCATCTGACTTCCGTTCCACGCAAATCGCTGGCTGCCGCCTACCGTTCTGTACTGGCTTCCCGTAAGATATCGGAAACCGCCCTGACTGCCGAACAACCGTCTCATCTGACTTCCGTTCCATGCAAATCGCTGGCTGCCGCCTAATGTAAATCGCTGACTGCCACCTAATGTAAGTCGCTGGCTGCCATTTCTCACAAACCTCTGGCTTCCACTTCTCATAAATCTCTGGCTGCCCGTTCCCGCAGAGACAGCCTCTAGCTGAGTCTCCTTCGCCGCCGCACATCCAAGTTCAACATATCGGTCATCTATCGGCATCAGTTCACCACCACCAAATTCAAGGCTGTACGGTCTTCCTTCCATCATGACGTATGTTCTATATGGATATAACTTTCCATTGAGTGATATCAGTTTCATATACACCGGCAGGCCACATCCAAGCCCATGAAGCCTGTATGCCTGGGCTATAGTTGCTTTCACAAAATATCCGCCATCTGGAAGCTCATAGCCGAGCAAGCTTTCCAGTTCTCTGTCCCACTCTGCATATGCACCAAATTCACCTGTCCGGACATCATAATTTCTAAGATCAAAATATGCCATACCCGTCACAAATGGAAGCATCCTCGTTATTCTATTGTCAAACTGCGGCCAGCTCTCGCTGTCACATTTATTTAAAGACGAATATATGAAACCCACACACAATCTCCATTTCCAAAACTAGCCAGCCATTCCATATCCGACCAACTACTATCTATTATGTATGGTACTCTATTTTGAAACATAATTCAATTTAATTTAGGTCTTTTAGAGCTCATTATGACATCTTTATTCTGATAATTTTTTGCATATTTTACATTTATTTTCCAAATGTCAGCACATAATATCTCTTGAAGCCCTCCTTGTCTCTATCAAGTGCGATAAAGACAGCAGCCCCCATAGTTTTGTATGATGTATCCAGCATATTTCTGTCGTGGGCAGTTGACTTTGTCCATGCTCTGAACACAAGATCCTCCTCACTGAAGCCGCATGCCAGATTCTCTCCGAACAATTCATACATAGAATTTATGCAGAGTGTTCCATTCGGTCTGTAATGTCCGTATGTGTTGCTGATCTCCTTCGCTCTGGTCGTAGCGGTCTCTGTCATTGACGCCGACTCCGTAAGTGAAGAAAGACCGTTTTCGTTTCTGTGGGCATTTACCTCTGCCATCAGTCTTTTAGCCGCGCCAAGATCATAATATCCATAAACCTTTGTTGATCTTCCATTTCCAAGATCGATCGTGTAATATCTCTTGACCTCCAGGTTGTACTCTCTCTTATATACGACACCCTTCCTGTTGACATATGCAAGATAACCATTTGCTGTCTTGTATACACCTGCCTTCTTTACTCTGACTCCCTTGCTGTCAAAATAAAAGTTTGATCCTCCAATTCTCTTTATCGATCTCTTCACAAGAACCCATTTGCCCTTTGAGAGCACATATCCCTTCTGGCTGGCTGTCACAAACTGTACAGTTGCTATGCCCTTTGAGTTAAAGTAGTACTTCTGTCCGCCTACCACGCGCCACTTGTTCTTCTGAGCCACCCATTTCTTTGCTGAATAGCTGTAGTCGTAGAGTTTTCTGGTTGCACCCGAAACCACGTACTTGGATGTCATGTAGCCCTTTGAACCAACATAATAGTATGTATGTGAACTTGCCTTTTTCCAGCCCTTACTTGTGGACCTCACTCCCTTGCTGTTGTAGAAATAGTAATATTTCCCGTTGAGTCTATTGACCTCGTTCTTTACCGGAATGTATCTCTTTGACTTTGCTGAATATCTGTACAATGTCTTTATCGATGAATTATATACAACCTTAGCCTTTCCATTACCGCTGAAATAATACAGTTTAGAACCTACACTCTTCCACATATTTTTCTGGATCACCCACTGGGTTCCATTTGAATTCAGCTTGTAAAATCTGTACACGCCGCCACTTTTATTTATCTTTCCGATCACCTTGCTCTGGGAATCAGTACATACGTTCATTCCGTTATTCGTTGAATACCATCCTGCCTTCTTAACCCTGATTCCCTTTGCATTGAAATAGTACTCCATGCCATCATTCATGGTGACAACCTGATTGCTGGCAAGTACAAGTCTGCCGTTCTTGAGAAGCTTCATTCTTCGGAGTTTCTCTGAATATGACTTGATGCAGGTTCCATTTTTATCAACATAGAATCTCATACCATCAGCATTTCTCCATGTGCTGGTATACATTTGCCAATTGCCACTGCCTGTGCTGTCTCCATACAGCTTTATGATATCTCCAGATCTTGTATACTTCTCTGTGAGTTGTCCATTCTGATCCAAATAATACTTACTGTTTCCAGCCAGCTTCCAACCGGGATCCGTTACTTTCACACCATCAATGTTAAATAGATAGTTGTAGCCATCACTCAGCACGCATTCTGTATTTGCCGCTGTTGTGATAGTTGTTCCACTATAAAGCTCAAGTTTATTATCCTGGAGGTTGTAAACCTTTGCTACATAGCCATCTCTATCTACGTAAACCTCATAGCCATCTGAGCTTGTCCAGCCCGGAGTTGTCACCGCAGTTCCACGTATATAGAACCTGTAACCGTCATCCTCCTGACAAATACCAGACTTATCCGCATCTGAATTAGATGCAAGTGAATCCTGTGATCCTTCCTGCCTCTCCTGCGCATTCTGAGCCAGCACGCTCATATTGCCAGAAAAGAAAGTTGACAGTACCACTGCGCATGCCAATACCGCACACACGAATCTCTTTTGTACAGAATATGCTCCTGCATTTCTTGATTTTGTACTCATTTCTTCGCTCTCCTTCATAAAATATGATAATTTACCTGTATTTTCATATGTAATATTTTCCACACGTAGTATACACGTGTTACATATTTTTTACAAGTATAACTTTTTTACATGTTTTTTGTTACATTTCTGTTAACTATCATTTTTTATTCTGTCACTCCAACCGCAAAGTCCAAAGTGCTGTATTGAGATTTAGTATTTAAATATGGTAAAATATATTTTATATGTTGACAGCACATATAACTTTGCAATAAGAATGACCAATATATAGAAAGAAGGGCTATCGACGATGAGTGCGATTGTTACATTGAAAAAGGGTGAGGGCAGGCTTCTCAAATCCGGAGGCGCTTGGATATTTGACAACGAAATTGATTCCATAATGGGAAACTTTGAAAACGGCGATATTGTGATGGTAAACGATTTTGACGGATATCATCTTGGTAAGGGATTTATCAACACCTATTCCAAGATAACCGTGAGAATGCTCACCAGGGATGCCAGCACAGAGATTGATGAGGCATTTTTCACTAAACGTCTTCAGGATGCCTGGGATTACCGAAAGAAAACGGTGGACACCAGTAGCTGCAGGATCGTATTCGGAGAAGCAGATTTTCTCCCCGGCATAGTCATAGACAAGTTTGAAAATGTGCTTGTAGTAGAGTCTCTCGCTCTCGGAATCGACAAAGTTAAAAATTTGTTAATAAATAGTTTAAAAAATATACTCAAAAATGATGGTATAATAATATCGGGTGTTTATGAGCGCAGCGATGCAAAGGTCAGAAAACACGAGGGGATGGAGACGTACAAGGGATTTATTGGTGATGAATTTGACACCAATGTTCACATAAATGAAAATGGCGTTCGATATATTGTTGATGTGAAGGATGGTCAGAAGACCGGATTCTTTCTGGATCAGAAGTATAATCGTCTTGCTATTCAGAAATTATGTAAGGGTGCAAAGGTACTTGATTGTTTTACTCACACAGGTTCATTTGCACTTAACGCAGGCATAGCAGGTGCTTCAAGCGTTTTGGGAGTAGACGCTTCAGAGCTTGCTATAGCTCAGGCCAGAGAAAATGCAGTACTCAACGGACTTGAGGATACTGTTTCATTTGAATGCAGAGATGTATTTGATCTTCTTCCAGAGTTGGAATCAAAGGGTGAAAAGTTTGATGTGGTAATACTTGACCCACCCGCATTCACAAAGTCAAGAAATTCAATAAAGAACGCAGTAAAAGGGTATCGCGAGATTAATTTACGTGCAATGAAGCTCGTCAGGGATGGCGGTTTTTTAGCTACATGTTCATGTTCACATTTTATGGATTTCGAACTGTTTACAAAGACGATCAAGCAGGCTGCCATGAATTCTCATGTCAGACTCCGCCAGGTTGAATTTCGTACACAGGCTCCTGACCACCCAATATTATGGGCTGCAGATGAATCTTACTATCTGAAGTTCTATATATTCCAAGTAATAAAGGAGAGATGACACAATGCAACTAATTCAGAGAAATAAGGATTCAGCATATTTACAATATGACAAATATGTAGATTATGACAATCCTATCGTCGCTGCCAAGGCAAAAGAACTTGCGGAAGGTTGCAAAAGCAGCGATGAGATCATACAGGCATGTTATTATTTTGTCCGGGATGAAATTTCTCACACTTACGACAGCAATTTTACGATTATAACGATAAGCGCTTCAGATGTTCTGAAAGCACGAACCGGAATTAGTTATTCAAAAGCAAATCTTTTGGCAGCACTGCTCAGAGCAAATAATTTCTACACCGGTTTTTGTTATATAAGGATAAAGCACAAGGGTGGAAAACTAGCCATGCATGCACTGAACGCTGTATATCACCCGGATCTAAAAAAATGGATCAGGCTTGATGCCAGAGGCAACAAATACGGTGGATTTAATGCCGACTACACTCACAACGAAACACAGATGGGACACGAAATAGACTCCGCTGCAGGTGAGTATGTATTCAATGATCTCATAGCCGTACCGCTTCCTTCCACTATGAGGATTCTTGAGAACAGCACCAACTTCCTCAAGATGTATTTTAACGACATGCCAGATTACGACGCATAAATTAACAGACGAATCAGAGTCGCTTCGCGCCATTGTCTGAATGCAAAAACAAATGGAGAACCATACTTATGGCAAAAACTAAGCAAAAGACTATATTGCGGATATCCTTTAATTCACCGGTCGTCTTAAGTTTCACACTCATATGCCTTGCCGCATATCTGCTCAACTGCCTGACAAACGGAAAAAGCAATCTTCTGCTGTTTGAGGTTTACCGCTCACCGCTCACTAACCCACTCACATATGTGAGAATGTTTACTCACGTGTTTGGGCACGCAAGCTGGAGCCATCTCATCAACAATATGACACTGCTTCTAGTGATAGGTCCGCTTCTCGAAGAAAAATACGGTTCAGCCGACTTGCTTATCGTGACAGTGACCACTGCTTTTGTGACGGGAATAGTTCATTTTATATTCTTCCCAGGCACAGCACTTCTCGGTGCGAGTGGTGTCGTATTTGCGTATATACTGCTATCATCCTTTGCATGTATAAAGGATGGCTCCATACCTCTCACTTTTATCCTTGTTACAATCCTCTATATAGGTGGACAAATCGTGGATGGGGTATTTATCAAGGACAATGTATCCAACCTTACCCATATAATAGGCGGTATAATTGGCGCGTTCTTTGGCTACCTATCTAACGTCAGGAAATGACCATACTACAGGGCACGTCACGCCTAATACATATAAAAATATTGAGCCTGTATGTATATGATCACTTTTTATCACTACCGATCACATACATATAGGCTCGTTTTCTGTCTTCTATAGATTCAATATTTCCTGTGGTTTTTCTACTATATGATCCGCTCCTGCAATTTCAAATTCTTCTCTGCTGCCATAGCCATAGAGTACGCCGATTGTCTGGAGCCCGCAGGCTTTTCCGCCCTCTATATCATAGCGTCTATCTCCAATCATAGCTGCCTGCCCGGACATCACCATCTCTTCCGTCAGGCCATGATCTTTCTTAAGGCTTTCAAGCACCTGAGTTATAATAAATTTCTTATCTGATCCTGTTCCATCAGGATTACTTCCAACTACTACATCAAAATATTTCCTCACGCCAAACTTTTCAAGTATCCTGAGTGTAGGTTCTGTCGGTTTGCTGGTGGCAACAGAAAGTATACAGCCACTCTTTTTAAGCTTCTCTAGAGTCTCAGCCACACCATCGTACACCTCAGCCTCAAATAGTCCGATCACATTATATCTCTCCCTGTATTTGGCAACCATCTCTTTTGCCTGCGCATCGTCCATGTGAAGTGTATTTGCAAATGAATCATACAGCGATGGTCCGATAAAGCTTCTAAACACCTCCGGCGCAGGATACGGAATACCCGCCCAGTCCATTGCATATTTCATACAATTGAATATTCCCTCCTCAGACTTCGTGATGGTGCCGTCAAGGTCAAATAATAAATATTTGTACATTTGTCCTCCTTACAAAAAACACCCCGCAAATTCCAGGAATCTGTGGGGTATTCTTTTTAATACATATAATATTACATGATATCTACATCTGCTGAATAATCCACACCATCGATTCTGAATCCGAACATGTTGTAAAAATCCTCCCAGTAGCCATCGATATCTGCTATATCCTTAACATTGTCGTTGTTTACGGTGTCCCAGTGCTCAGCAACAACTGACTGCACGTCATCCCTCATCTCCCAGTCATCCATACGGATAAATCCGTTGTCGTCAACCTGAGTGTCATCCAGGATCTTGTCCATAAACAGTCTCTGCATCTGCTCGATACATCCCTCATGGAGTCCCTTTTCCTTCATGACCTTATAAAGGAGTGTGATATAAAGCGGAACGATAGGTATAGCTGCACTAGACTGTGTCACAAGGGCCTTATTTATAGCAATCTTTGCCTTTATATTAGGGAACTTCTCATTTATGATATCTGCTGACTTGTAAAGATCTTTCTTCGCCTGGCCGATCGATCCCTCTGCATATATAGGGAATGTGATCTTTGGTCCTATGTATGAATAAGCAACTGTGATGACATCATCAGCCAGAACCCCTGCATCTGAGAGCGCCTGCATCCAATCGATCCAGTCCTCACCACCCATAACCTTGATGGTGGCGTTTATCTCATCTTCATTTGCTGCTGATATATGTGCCTCTGTAACAGTGTTGTCCTTGAGCACAAGAGTCTTGTTGCTGTACTCCTGTCCAACAGTCTTGAGCACTGATGTATACTTTGTTCCGTCTGCAGTTGTTCTTCTAGGTGCTGCCAGACTGTAAACTACCATATCTACCTTTCCCAGGTCTGCCTTGATGGTATCGATGACCTGATCCTTTATCTCCTGTGAAAATGCATCTCCGTTTATAGACTTCGCATAGAGTCCGGCTGCGTGAGCCTCCTCCTCAAATGCACGTGTGTTGTAGAATCCAGCTGTGGCTGTACGGCGTCCATTCGACTCCTTCTCAAACATAACACCGAGTGTGTCTGCTCCATAGCCAAACGCAACCGCGATACGTGATGCAAGTCCATAGCCTGTTGAAGCTCCAATCACAAGAACCTTCTTAGGAGCATTGTCGTTCTTTACAACGCCCTTTGACTTCACATATGCGATCTGATTCTTAACATTCTGAGCGCAGCCTATCGGATGTGCTGTTGTACAAATATAATCTTTTACTCTTGGCTCTACTACCATTTCTGATCTCCTTTAAACTATTGATATTTTATATTAAGTTGTTAGTGCTCCTTGTTTGCAAACTTTGTGTATTCCTGCAGCCATACAAGATCCACAGATCCCGTGGCGCCTTTTCTCTGCTTAGCTATGATGATCTCTGAGATTCCCTTCTTATCCGTATCCGGATTGTAGTAATCATCTCTGTAAATAAACATAACAACATCGGCATCCTGCTCTATAGAACCAGACTCTCTCAGATCGGCAAGCACCGGCTTATGATCCGGTCTCCTGTCAACATCTCGGTTCAGCTGTGAAAGTGCTATGATCGGCACATCGAGCTCCCTGGCAAGCATCTTGAGGGATCTCGACATATCAGATACGAACTGTTGTCTCGACTCAACCTTTCCTGTTGTGCTCATCAACTGTAGGTAGTCGATGATTATGAGCCCCAGATTGTTCTTACTCTTAAGTCTACGGCACTTTGATCTAAGCTCCGAGATGGTGAGTGCCGATGTATCCTCTATAAACAAAGGTGCAGCAGCGATATTTTCTGAACTTGCAAGCACCTGATCCCAGTCGTCCTCCGCCAGCTGTCCGGTCTGGATCTTCTGCGAATCAACCAGTGAGTCCATTGCTATCATACGTGTCACAAGCTGCTCCTTGCTCATCTCAAGGTTGAATATAACTGTAGGTATCTTCTTTCTGACAGCCACATGATGTGCGATATTGAGTACAAATGCAGTCTTACCCATTGCAGGTCGCGCAGCCACCAGAATGAACTCTGAGCCGTGGAGACCGGTGAGCATATTGTCAAGATCTATAAATCCTGTCGGAACACCGGTGACCCTGGTGTTCTGTCTTGATGCAGCCTCGATCTGATCGATTACATTCATAACTACTCTATCTATAGGTACAAAACTATTTGAACCGTTTCTCTCTTTGATAAGGTTGAACACTCCGCTCTCTGCTCTCTCCAGAAGAGCATCCACGCCCTCTGAATCCAGATAGCAGTCTTTCTCCACCTCTTCGCAGAGCTTTATAGTCTTTCTGAGGACCGACTTATCTGCCACGATCTCTGCATAATGCTTGGCATTTACAGATGTAGGCACCGCATCCATGATATCCGCTATCGCACTGATACTTATGACCTCATCTGGCACATTGTTCTCCTCAAGCTTATTCTTGAGGGTTACGATATCCACGGCTTTGCCCTCTTTGAAGAGCTCCACCATGTTCTCAAACAGTATTCCATACTGTCCATAATAAAAGTCTTCCTTTGTCAGCATATCCGATGCATCCACTATGGCATCCCTGTCCATGAGCATGGAACCGATAACCGACTTCTCAGCGTTCAGATTATATGGCAGTTTCTTCTTGGCATATGAATCTTCCATTCGGATTTCCCCCTTTTATCTCTTCATAAATAATATCGCAGGAGAAATCATTCTATGCCTCTTCCACCTTCACCGAAAGCTCAGCCTGAACCTCTGGATGAAGCTTAACCTTTACTGTGAAGCTTCCTATCGCCTTTATCGAATCCTTCATAACAATCTTCTTCTTGTCTATATCCTTGCCGAGCTGGCTCTTTATGGCATCTGAAATCTCCTTTGTGGACACCGATCCAAATGATCTTCCGCCCTCGCCTACTTTTATCTTCACCGTTACTGACGACTTCTCCAGTTCTGCCGCAAGAGCCTTTGCGTCCGCAAGATTCTCAGCTGCAACCTTCTCATCATGAGCCTTCTTAAGCTTCAGATCATTCAGATTCTTTGGAGTTGCCTCAAGTCCAAGCTTCTTAGGAATGATAAAATTCCTTGCATATCCCTCACTTACCTCTACCATTGCGCCTTTCTTTCCAAGGCTCTTTACATCCTGTAATAATATAACCTTCATATCTATATATCTCCTTCCTTATACATCTCATTTAACAGATCAACAAGCTTTACCTTGATATCTTCTGCTTTCGCATTTTCAAACTGGGCTGCCGCTATGTTGGCATGTCCTCCGCCGCCCATTCTCTCCATGATTATCTGTACATTCACATCATCTATCGCTCTTGCACTTATCTTGACATCATCCCCAACCTGAGCTATGACAAATGAAGCCCTGACTCCCGCTATGTTGAGCATCTCATTTGCGATCTTCGCTGTCAGAACGAGAGGCGACTCCGGACCTTTCTCTGGGGTGATTATGGATATGGCAAACGCATCCAGAACCATCTCTGCGTGACTCACGCCCTCTGCCTTCTGTCGGTACGACTCGATATCCGTTCTAAACATCTTTCTCACTCGCATGACATCCGCACCGCTTCTCTTCAAGAACGCCGCAGCCTCAAATGTTCTGACTCCCGTCTTGGACAGGAAATTGTCCGTATCTATGAGGATACCTGCATACATAGCATCAGCCTCTGTAGGTCTGAGCTTAATCTTCTCATCCATATACTGAAGCATCTCAGCTATCATCTCACAGGCGGATGAGGCAAAAGGCTCAATATACGAGAGCGTTGCATTCGCTATGACATTCTTCGTCTGTCTGTGGTGGTCAAATACGACTATGCTCTTAGCATATGCCAGCAGCTCCTCACACTCTGTAAGAGCCGGATTGTTAACATCTGTTACGACCACAACTGTGTCATCATCAACAATGCTCAGGGCCTGATCGTTGTTAATGATCATATCCTCCGGATACACATTGCTCGATGCGAAGCTTCCATATATAGGACTGATCGCCGATGACACCTCATTTACAACTATATGGGCCTTCTTGCCCATAGCTGCCACCATCTTGTATATTCCTATTCCCGAGCCAAATGCATCCATGTCTGGATTCTTGTGAGCCATTATTATAACCTGTTCCTTGGTCTCAAGCAATTCCTTAAATGCAAGAGTTTTAACTCTCGCCTTTACTCTTGTCGACTTCTCTGTTCCCTGACTCTTACCTCCGAAGTACGTTATCCTATCTGCGGACTTGACAACAGCCTGATCTCCGCCTCGTCCAAGCGCAAGCTCCATGGCGGATCTTGCGGCCTCAAAATTCTCTATAAAGCTCTTGTAATCTGTTCCAAGGCTTATACTGAGTGTCAATGGCAGATCGTTACCGATATTTATGGCCTTAACCTCATCTAACAGAGCAAATTTGTTCTCCTTGAGCTGGTCGAGATACTTCTGAGGCATCACGAACATGTATTTGTCCTTCTCAAGACTTTTGACTATGGCATCCACATTTGCCATGTATTTGTTGATCTTTCTGTCCACAAGTGCCACAAGGAGTGAATGCCTTACCTCCTCAAGGGACTCAAATATCTCATCATAATTGTCTATATATATGAGACCGGCAACCAGCTTCTGGTCGTGATTCTCTTGAGCTAGCTGATTTACCATCGTCACATCAAACATATAGAACGCAAGGAATGTGTCCGTCTTGCCATGCTTTTTTTCGTTTCCGGCATGTGCTGTCTCTTTTTCATCCATATGTTCCGACGCGCCCTGTGCATTCACATCATCGCCGTCACCAGCCATCTGTTCATCATGCTCCTCGCTGATCGGCTCATATTTGTTGACCTGAACCCTCTTTATCTCGTATCTGTATTCTCTGCCATTAAATGCGATCTCTCCCTCTGTCACATCCTCCTCATACGGCAGATTCTCCTCATTTACCTCCTCAAATACCTGAACGATATTGAGTTTCATAAGTTTTCTCTTGCTGCTCTCCGTGATCGCTGAAAACTTATCATTCACCCACACCACCTTGCCTGATTCATCAAGCAAGGCATATGGAACAGGAAATTCCTTGATAAGTTCCTTCTGCATCTTGCCATGTTCCATGGCAAATTCCACGTATCTATCCCGTTCAAGCAGATTCATCCTAAGAAAAACGAATACGACTATCGTTCCATATGTCAGTGTGAATATCGTTGCAATCACACCTGCACCTATACCAACAAAATACATAAGAACCGTCATCAGACAGAAAAGTCCTATAAGATACACAGGCACCTGTCTATACCGGTTATACACTCCATTTATATCTCTCTTTTCACTCATCGGTTCTATTCCTTAATCCTTCCGTCTCCATAATAAGTATCGCTATTCCTGTCATGCGTGTATAGCATTTCTAGTATAAACCGCTGCGCAATTTGCAGAAGCCTACACACTTCATAAGTATAACATTGTACAAAACCGATTACAAGAAATATACATCAACAACGTGGGGACGGAGGGGACAGGCACCTCCGTCCCCACGGCATCATCTGGCAAAACAAAAGGCGTATATGCAATTCCGGATTTGATGTTGAAATCAGGAATTACATATACGCCCGTATTGTTTGTATTTTTATTAGATCGGATTAGCCGTTGATTCTTGCAAGAAGCTCCTTGCCAAGCTCCTCGTTACCCGGCTTGCCGAGAAGAGCAAACATATTCTTCTTGTAGCTCTCAACACCTGGCTGGTTGAAAGGATTTACACCGAGAGTATATCCACTCACACCACATGCAAACTCAAATGTGTAGAAGAGCTCACCGAGAGTAAACTCGTCGATCTTGTCGATGTTGATCTGGATGATAGGTATCCCGCCATCTGCATGTGCAAGGATAGTTCCGTTCATAGCACTCTTGTTTGCGAAATCAACTGTCTTGCCTGCGAGATAATTAAGTCCGTCAAGATCTGAGTCCTCAGCCTCCATAACGATCTCACACGTTGGATTTACAACATTGATAACTGTCTCGAAATGGTTCTGTGAACCCTGCTGGATGAACTGTCCAAGTGAGTGAAGATCTGTTGTAAAGTCTGTAGCTGTTGGGAAAAGTCCCTTGCCATCCTTGCCCTCGCTCTCGCCGTAGAGCTGCTTCCACCACTCTGATACATAGTGGAGTGCTGGCTCGAAGTTTGCAAGTATCTCGATAGACTTACCCTTATTGTACAATACATTTCTTACTGCTGCATACTTCATTGCATCTGAATCGTCGAAATCCTGTGCAAGACAATCCTTTCTTGCTGAAGCTGCACCTTCCATAAGTTTATCTATATCAGCACCGCTTACTGCTATTGGCAGAAGACCAACTGCTGTGAGAACTGAGAAACGTCCTCCTACATCATCAGGAACTACAAATGTCTCATAGCCTTCCTCTGTTGCAAGTGTCTTTAAAGCTCCCTTTGCCTTGTCTGTTGTGGCGTAAATTCTCTTTGCTGCGCCCTCCTTGCCATACTTCTCAACAAGCTTCTTCTTGAAGATTCTTGATGCGATACCTGGCTCTGTTGTTGTACCAGACTTGGAGATGATATTGATAGAGAAATCTCTATCGCCTATTACCTGAAGCAGATGAGCCATGTATGTACTGCTGATATTGCTTCCTGCATAATAAATCTCAGGTGTCTTGCGGATAGACTTGTCAACCGAATTATAAAAGCTGTGTCTTAAAGCTTCGATGGCTGCTCTTGCACCCAGGTAAGAACCACCGATACCGATAACAACAAGTACGTCTGAATCTGCCTGGATCTTGGCTGCTGCCTTCTTGATTCTGGCAAACTCTTCCTTGTCATAATCAACTGGAAGATCGATCCATCCGAGGAAATCATTTCCCTCACCGGTCTTGTTTACAAGTGTTGCCTTTGCAGCTACAACCTGATCTTTTATTGCTGCTATATCAGCGTCTGTAGCCATGGCTTTTGCATTCTTAAAATCGAAACTCACTGTCTGTGCCATTTGTTTTCTCTCCTTACTTGTATTAAATTTTTCACATTGTCTCAATTTTAGCAAATAGGTATACCATAATCAACCATAATCTAAAAAATCTCCGCCGGACCGTTGACCAGTCCGGTGGAGATCTTCACATTTTATCCTCTTACTTTTACTTCACAGTAACCTTTATCTTGGCATATACACCATTATCCGCAAATGCGTATACATAACATGTTCCCTTGCCAACACCCTTGATAACACCTGCCGTTGAGACAGTAGCCACCTTACTGTTTGATGTTCTGTAGAGCTCATTCTTAAGAAGATGATTTAACTGCTTCTTCTTAGGATCTTCAAGCTTTACTTTCTTGACGATCTTGAAAGTCTTGCCCTTTGCAAGTGCAACCGCTTTCTTGTTGACAGTTATCGAAACCGCATTGGTCTTTGCCGCATTTACCATGGCAACATGGACAACATTCGTCTTTCCTAGATATACCTTCTTGCCCTTTACTATCTTGTATGCGACTGTGAAGTACTTGTACTCACGTCTGTTGTTGAGGTTATTGTCAGCGTACTTAAGATTCTTCGCATCATTTGCAAGCTTGTTGTATTCATCCTTTCCTGTACAATACGACCAGTATACATCATAACCTGTAGCTCCTCTGAACTTCTCCCATGACAGGTTGATCCTTGTTCCTGTCGCATTTCCCTTCGCCTTCATAACAAAGAATGGAAGACTCTTCTTAAAGAGTACTGATCCACTTGGCTCCACGCTAGGCGCCTTCTTTATAACCAGACGTCCAATGGCAAATGTTATCTTGTAGTTTGGATTTGCACCCTTCTTCTGGCTCACTGTGATCGTGTATGTTCCGGACTTCTCACCGGCAGCTCTCTTGAGAACAATTCCTGTAAGCTTGTCCTTGCCAACAAGTCCCTCCGCTGTAAATGTAAACTTCGGATCCTTCTTGCCTTCATACTTAGATGCGTCATTTGCAGTTACTCTGATGGCTTTTGGATTTACCGTGATCGCAACCTTTGCTGCAGCTGCCTTATAGTTCTGATTTGCCGCAACGGATACTGTCACAACCGCCTTGCCTGCACCAACTATAGTCACCTTGCCTGTGCCATCCACCTTGACAACCTTTGTATTGCTGCTTGTAAATGTTTTCTTGTCATTTCTACTGCACTTCACATTGAGGGCAAACTTTGCTCCTCCATATGTCTTAGCTCCAACCTTTCCTACAGTAAGAGTTGTTCCCGCAGGAGTGATGTCAGCCTTTGCTGTCTGCTGCTGGGCATCTTCTGTAAGTACATAGTTTGAAGCCGCCTTGCCACTGATCTTTATATCTGTGATGCTTACAGTTTTGCCTGTTCCCACATCTGCACTGTCAAATGTTCCTGTGGCTGTAACTGCAATCACATCTGCGCTGACCTTACCATTCAGAACAACGCCTGAATAGTCAAGCTTTGCTTCTGTCTGTCCATCGTAAGCCTTTGATGTAGCTTTGATTCCCGATACAGCAAGTGATCTTCTGCTGATGGTGATAGCTGCATGTCCGGATATCGTGTCATATCCCCTTGCTGCAACCTTATAATATACAGTGTATGGTTCATCTGAAGCCTGGCTGTACTTCGGACTTACAGTATTATCGCAGGCATCCTCAGAAGTTCCATACGTCACAACCGCATCCTCTGGAATATCACCTGTAACAGTTATTCCATAAGCCTTGCCGTCATATGTCTTCACAATATCAGCCGCTGTTATGTCTGTCGGAGCTTCTCTCTTTGCAACTGTGAACTGAACCGGCTGTGTTACATACTCATTGTAATTGGTTGTAGCACAAACCTTGGCATACATATAATATGTGCCCGGATCTGCCGATCTGGAGTTCTCCCACAATGTTCCATCCGTGTTGCTGTTCTCTGTTGTGTAGTAATACTCTATAACAGGATCCTCTTGTGCTCCTGTAACCTCTGGAGCCTCTACACTGTCGCCAAATGTGTAATCGATTACATCAAATTCAACATTCTGATCAAGTCTCTGTATTTCAAATTCTGCATAAGCCGTAACATCAGCTATCTTCACAACAAACTTATAAGTACCTGCATTTACCGGCGCATTCTCATTTTCCGGATAATCGGTATCACCTGTTCCCTCATAATATGTAACAGCAGCCTCTCCGGTCTTCTCTGTTATCCAGTTATTAACAACTGCACCTGCATATTCTGTGCCGTCATACGCTCTGCTTTCTGCTGTCACAGTACAGCTGACCGCCTCGTTTCTGCCCTGATATGCGCAGTGTGCCGGATTCTCAGTTTCATTGCAGTATGCAATTATCTTGTTACTGCTTCCTTCTTTTACCTCATGCGTCCAGTCATGATGATGAACCATATCCCATGACTTGTTCTGAAGTATGTAATTGGCTGCATTACCCGTAGTTGCAAGCCCAAATCTGTATGTAGTTACAACCGTCTCTATTCCAGGTGTAACGTCCCACAGTACTACAGTATAATCCTCGTCATATACAAGTTCATCTCCATCCAGCAATCCTGAGAACTGGATTCCCTGTATATATGCATTTTCATCAACAATTACCTTATCCGCTGTGATCGTTTTCTTTTCGATAGTCACAGTCACATCGCCAAATACTGGTGAACACTCATCTGCTGTAACAAGGTAATACACCTTATATGTTCCGGCATTTTTAAGTTCTGGAACCGTCTGTGTGTACGGCTCATCTGCTGCCAATGAATAACTGATAGAAGCTCCATCCAGGTCATCTGCAATTGTAACAGATGGGCTATGTATCAATCCATCATAAGTGCAGGTTGTATCTTCCGCAGTTACTCCGGCGATCAGGTCACGTGAGACTACCTTGGCATCTGACCACAATGAAGCTGGTTTTGTCGTATTAGCCACGTATCTTGTGCGAACATATACCCTCTGATTCTCTTCAAGTCCTGAGATAACATAATTATCTGACACATTCAGATCATCGAGAACTGTCCAGGTCGCTCCATCCGTCGAATACTGATACTGCTGTCCGCCAAGCGGGCTTACAGTCACAGAATCGCCAGTCACGCTTACTATCTCAACGCCTTCGCCGTCTGCAGCACTTTCCATATCGGCTGGTGTTGGATTCTGTATGTCTGCAAGAGTCTTCGGTGCAGATGGTGCCTCCGGTCTTGCTGCAACAGTTATATCAGCAGGTGTATCCTGACTGTCTTTCTTGCTGATACTTATATTTTTACCAAACAAACTATATGATACGTCGTTATCATCTGTTCCCTCAAGAGCTATATCACCATACATATCACTCACAATGTCATATGACTCGCCATCAACAGTGATGATATATGATGTATCGCCATCAAGCTCTGTCAGCTTTTCTGTTATATAATTAACCTGTCCTGTAACAGCGCCTACATCTGCTACTGCTCCAACGCTGAATTTGAAACCTATATGTCCGCCATCTTCAACATTTGTCCATGACATTGTCAATCCCGAATCTGTTCCTTCAACCAGGGAGGCAACACTCTGGCCATTTATTTCAGCAGTTTCCTTTATGTAGGTTGACGAGACAGTATTGTATGCAAAAATCTTTCTTTCTCTGTAATTGCCGATCCAGTAACAACTTGCCTGTGTTATCGGTGCAAGTACAAATGACGGAGTCTCATCTGTCGCGTCCGCCGATTTAGCGACTCCCATCATCGCCATCTGCTGTAATTCTCCATTCTTGACAGTGGCAGCAAGCACCGCTTTATCTGCACTATCAGAGCTTGTGATTTCATTTCCAATATTCGCGTCAGCTCCTATAGCGAATGAGTGTTGCCCCTCCTTTAGTTCCGCATCGAAGATCAGGTCATGTGTATTCATCGGATCAAATGACAATCTTAAAGCTGTGAAATCTGCCACTGATGGTGATGATGATGATACGGTTTCACTCGAAGGTTCAGCATCGCTTCTGCTATACATCGCCCAAGTTTTCGTATAGCTTGTTCCAAGCATATAGTTCTTTCCGTCCTTGGTATACAAGCCAACAATATCAAACCCATTACCATTGGCCATATAAGCCATAACGCCATTGCTTATATACCAACATTCATTCGCCTTTGTCCACTGAATTCCATTGTCGCTGGAAGGAAAAACTGTCTTTACCGCTCTGCTGGCTGTGCCATCCACCACGCACCTGTACCAGTATCCATGAGTCGGGGTGAACGTATATGTACTCCCATTTGCACCTTCAATATCTGTAAATGGTCCACGCTTATTGGTTGCGCTCTGCCACTGATATGTTGCAGCCTCCCCTGTCACGTCCATAACGAGAGTGATCGAACTCTTTGTCATATTCTTGCCATATGGATATCCATTGTTCATGAATACAACTTCTTCCTCCGAAGGATCTGTATTGCCTCCGCCTGAAAAGCCACCGATCTGGAATGTTATTTCATTACCGCTGGCGTCCACGATCTTGCCCGCATTCAGATCAATACTTCCTATGTAAATATCAGGGAATACATAACCATTGTAATATGTCCATGTATATAGATAATACACACCGGTGGTACCCATATCTATTCCCTCTCCGGAAATGATATCCGTTCTGTCATATGTACCCGAACTCCTTGAGAACGAGTTCTCTGTTATCCAGCCTTTAAATCCGCAGCCTTCAGGTGACTCGGCACTCGCCCATCCACTGTACCTATGGCTGTTCAGATAATCACCAAAGTTTGTGAGATCGCCAGTCGAGAACTTCTCAGACTGAATGCCAAGCTTACAGCTCGCACTGGCATAACCGGTGGTCGTCCAACCCCACTTGAGACCTCTCAGGTGTCCATCTGTGCTAATATCCACGTCTGTTACCTTGATATTCTCCATAGCCGCTGCGTAGGCAGTATTCTTACCACCTATCGAAATCAAACACGTTATGACCATGAAAGCTGTCATGAGCCATGCCATAACTTTTCTACATAGAATTCTTTCTTTCATACACTTCCCTCTCTTTCTCAATAAAACCTCTTTTTCGTGTGTCCATTACCGTTTTCTCTCTGCAACCACTACCTCCTGTTAATTCTTGACTCTTTCCATTTAACAATTTATGATAATTATAATTCGTACATCAATGTTCAAGTCAACAATATTTTTGCGATATTTATGCAATATTCACAATTTTTTTTGTCTATTTTTAAGGGAAGGGGAATCATATGAATCACGCAAATAAAAATCTATATCAAATTGGCGAAGTCACTAAAATGCTTGGAGTGACAAGAAGGATGCTGTTAAACTACGAAGACCTGGGGCTTCTGACACCCGCATACAAAAATGAGAGCAGTGGTTTCCGCTACTACTCTGCCGATAACATCGTACATATACGAATCATAAAAGTTCTTCAGGGACTTGGATTATCACTGTCTGAGATTAACAAATATTTCAATAACACCGAAAAACTTGAGGATGTAATTGAACGTATGACCGCGCTCCGCTCTCAGCTGGATCTGTGCATAGCCCAGCTTCAGCTGCGTCAGTCCCAGACATCAGAACCGGATATCCGTTTTATCACTCTTCCCTCATTCACTGCATTTTGTCAGGAGTTCAAAGACTCTGATCTGACCAAAAAAACTGAAGATCTGCGCAAGACCTTTATCGAGGCAACAAAAAAATATCAGCTGGACACCGCAGGCAAAATGTGTACAGAGGTTTTTATCGAATCAACATCAGCAGGAAGATATATCATACCTATCGCTGCAGATCCTGACACCAATGACGAACACATAAAAAAACTTCCACAGACTGCAGCTATCTGTATATACTATCGTGGTCCATATGAAAATTTCGACACCGTCCAGAAGAAACTATTGGACTATGCAAAAGAAAACAATCTTGCTACCTGTGGTTATTTTCGCAATTCGTTTATGGAGGGTCCTCCAACCCACGGAGCAAATAAAGATGCTTATATCACACAGATCGCACTGCCAATCTGTCATTTAGAGTAAAAAACTATTTAAATAAAATCATAAACACTTATACACTTATACACAAAAGCTCTCCGTGCGGACCGCCATGATCCGCGCAGAGAGCTTCTGTTTCTGATACTGCTATTCAAATTTCATCTCATTTAAAGACCTGAACTCATATCCCTCCTTCTCCAGGTTTGTGAGAACCGTATCAAGTGCCTGCGCGTTTGACGATGACACATTGTGTATGAGCGGAATTGCCCCGGGATGATAATATTTCGCAAAATGATCAATGACATAGTCCGTCCCCGGCTGGTTGTTCACATCATAGTCGAGGTAAGCCATACTCCAAAAGATGGTCTTGTACCCCATATCCTTGGCCAGCTGCAGAACCTGCTCACTGTACTCACCGCTCGGCGGTCTGAAATACATATCCATATCGTAACCAGTTTCACTCTTCATAAAATCCGAACATTCCTTAAGCTCACTTTTCTGCTCCTCCACACTCTTCTCCGGCATGCACGGATGATGCACCGTGTGGTTTCCTACCTGATGCCCCTCCTCCTTCATTCTCTTTATTATGTCCGGGTTATCCCTTATGTACGTCATCGTCACAAAGAAACAGCCCTTTGCATTGTGTTTCTTCAAAACGTCAAGCATCTGCTCCGTATATCCATTCTCATATCCGCAGTCAAATGTGAGATACATCACCTTTTCTCCCTTTTCTGCACAGGTTCTGTCCACATAATAAGCGTCATACTGATCCAAAGGGAAACTGTTATCGCATCCGCTCATACCGTGATTCTTGTCCCTGACTATGTACCATGAATACTTTTTTGTGGAAATAGCGCTGTAATCCCTGAGTTTTGTCAGGTCTTCCGTATTCTCCCCTGCATTTTCCGCATTCTTCTCCTCATCATTTGCTTTGCCGTCGTCTTTTTCCGCACTATCACTCCTCCCGCCATTGTCACTGTCCGCATTAGCCCTGAACGCATCCCCCGGCGTGGCTGACATCTTGTCAAGATCAGCCTTATCATAGATCGAACATCCCTGAAGCAAGGTTCCCATAACACATACAGCACACAATGCTGCTATCTTCCATCTCTTCAATTTTTACCATCCTGAATTTATTTACTCACCTACCCATCCGCAAGTATTTTCTGCATCATTTTATCAAGGAGCTTGTCATAATCAGCCCCTTCAGACCGCGCCCGGGCGGCTCTGCCCGTGTCTGTCCGCGGACCTGACTCAGTCCGCTTTTTATCCACCGGTATCTCACTGCTGCACGCAGCCCTGACAGTTGCAGCATCTCCCTCCACCTCCTCCGGAACTTTCGCGGCTGCTGCCATCTGTCTCCTATCCTCCCTGCAAAACCTGTTGGACAGATTGTTTCCCAGATAATTCATCACGCTGTCTCTTAGTGTCTTCATATACAACGAGGGATTCCACTGGTTGTACGCGAGAAGCAATGCCATGTCCGCAGCCAGCGCGCTCATCAGCAGTTTGACTGTCTCTCCCCCATCACCTACTACATGATATTGATAAACCGCCGCAAATATGCCTGTCCCAGCCGCTATAACGCCAAGATTTTTTATAAATGCATTCCACGCATTTACAGATATCAATCCTATTTTCAGTCTGTCTATGTACTTGTCTACAAATGCCGCCGTATCCCTCACCTCGACATCCAGCAAGCTTATATCCTCATACCGCTTTCTTATCTCCCTCAGAGCCCTTTTCCGTGTCCTTCCCATAGTTTCCGTCTCTTTTATCAGCCTCCTGAAGCAGCCACCCATGATCATTCGTCCGACAACTCCCATAAATCCACACATCACTATCACATACACACATACATTCTGACTCAACAAAGTTTCAAACATAGCTAATCTCTCCTCTACACTTTCGATTATTTTTGTCATGCCTGTCCCACTTATCCGTTTGGCCGGTCCGGATGGTAGTATTATATGAGTGCATTTCCCACGTATACAATTATTTTCGTTCGACAAATGTTTGGATTTTGTGCTCTTTTCTGTTATTATATAGTGCGAAGAATGCGTAGGATCTCAGACAGTCTGCGCATACACGAATATAAAAATGATTGGCAAAGTACAATAAGAAAAGAGGTATTGTTATGGTTTATAAGACTAAAGGAACTTGTTCTGTTGAGATATCTTTTGATGTGATAGACGGAAAGCTTCACAATGTTAAATTTACCGGAGGATGCAACGGCAATCTCAAGGGTATAGGTGCTCTTGTCGAGGGTATGAAGCCCGAAGATGTGATTGAGAGACTTGAGGGTACCACCTGCGGATTCAAATCAACATCCTGTCCGGATCAGCTGGCTCAGGCTCTCAAGCAGTATCTGGCTACAGCATAAAATTCAGGAGGATTAACAATCATTATGAAGAGAATTATACTGACAGGCGGAGGAACCGCCGGACATGTCACTCCAAACATGGCCCTCATGCCTGAACTTAAGAAACATGGTTATGACATTCAATATATCGGTTCATACGACGGCATGGAGAAAAAGCTTATAGAAGATATGGGGATCCCTTATCACGGAATCTCTTCAGGAAAGCTCAGAAGATACTTCTCAATGAAGAATTTCTCTGACCCTTTCAAGGTTCTCAAAGGTATCTCTGAAGCAAAGAAGCTCATGAAGGAACTGAAACCTGATGTGGTATTTTCCAAGGGTGGTTTTGTCACTGTCCCTGTTGTATTTGCAGCGCACTCGGCGGGTATCCCTGTCATTATCCACGAATCGGATATGACACCCGGACTTGCCAACAAGCTGGCTCTTCCAAAGGCCACAAAGGTATGCTGCAACTTCCCTGAGACAAAGGATCTGTTTCCGGATGGCAAGGCTGTTGTAACCGGAACTCCTATCAGAGAAGAGCTCTTCCGCGGCGACTCAGCATTCGCATACAATTACTGCGGATTCACTGACAGCAAACCAGTCCTTCTCATCGTGGGTGGAAGTTCAGGAAGTGTTATAATCAACAACGCAATAAGGGAAAATCTCGACAAACTGTTGGAGACCTTCAATGTCATCCACCTCTGCGGCAAGGATAATCTGGACGAAAGTCTTAAGGATAAGAAGGGATACGTACAGTATGAATATGTGAAAAAGGAACTGGCAAGCATGCTGGCACTCTGTGATATCATAATCTCCAGAGCCGGTGCAAATGCTATATGTGAGCTTCTCGCTCTAAGAAAGCCAAACATCCTCATTCCATTATCAAAGGCTGCCTCCCGTGGAGACCAGATACTGAACGCCCAGTCATTTGAGAAGAGCGGCTACAGCTATGTGATCCAGGAAGAAGAGCTGAATACCGACACACTGTTCGCCGCTATACATGAGGTATACAACAACAAAGACAAATATATCCAGGCGATGGAATCCAGCAACCTTGCTGATTCAACAGGAATGATCGTCAACATGATAGAGGAACTTGTAAACAGCAACGACTGATATTGTTCTGTTCAAGTAAATGAATAAAAATAACCTCCAAACCAAGTAGTTTTTCCTACATCAGTTTGGAGGTTATTTTTACTTTTGGGGGCTCCCTTTATTCCTTTATTATCTAATTGCACAGAGCCTGTACAACTGCAAGTGTTATACTCTCTTCACATGGTTCGTTGTCAATATACCATGAAACTGTTCCTGTATAACCGCCGTTGTTGTTAGGCTTGTAATCGAATACTACCTTGAGTGTCTTGTCGATATATGTTCCATCCGAACCATATTTCGCAAGATCCATACTAACCTTAGTGCCATAGAATGTTATGGTGTATCCACCGGTTCCATTGCTCTCGTAGTACCATACTGTTGTCTTAGCTTTATTCTCAAGTGCTGATCCGTATGTGGTGCCTGGGTCATATATCTTCTTGATTCCGTTGTCCTTGTATGTGTACTTTATCTGGCTGTTCTTTGCCTCATCTACTCTCTTCTTTGCCTCGTCATTTATACGATACTGGATATTACCCTTTACAAATGTCTGCGCCGTCTCCGGAAGCACCAGATATATACCACCACACAGAGCCGCAACCACGAGTATCGCTACCAAAATCTTAACAAATGTCTTCATAAATTATCTCTCCTATCCATAATGATTGAATGTAATAAATGAACAAATGCTGTTCTATGTACATGCAGGTACTCTTAGAAATACCCCTTAATAAATCCCTCCCATAGATTCTCTACAGGCTCTCTAAAAAAGTTCCTTCTCAAGCTGGAAGATAAAATCCTCCAACAACTGCATGCGTTTGCTGTACTCAAGCCTTCCGGCCTCAGTCTTGCATCTTTTTATCTTCGGTTTGTTAATCTTGTAAAAATTCTTTATTCTGTAATATGCACGCTTATAACTGGCCTCATCCTCTATAGCAGTTGCCATGGAATCCCACAACACACTTATGGCACCAACCTCGTCCAAAAGATCGGCATCCATAACTATTCTGCACTCCAGCGACAGATCTGCATCTGTATCTTTCTCCTCATGTATCATGATGATCTCACCGATCTTTGCTATCTTCTGAGGATCTACGCCAAGGCTGTCCAGGTAGTTTACCGCAATCTCTGCTCCTACCTCACCATGTGGTCTCTCATCATCCCAGCCCACATCATGAAGAAGTGCGGCAAGAACTATAATATCCAAATCTCCACCCAGTTTGGATTGAAGCTTAATAGCCCATCTATAAACTCTCATAGTGTGCTCAAACCTACTTCTGAATGGGTAGTTTGGCGGTCTGCCATTCACAGCCGTCTGTGTCTTTACAAAATCAATTACTTTAGCGTAATTCATAATAGTTCGCCCCTTGGAAAATCACTATTAAGACACTTTTCTACGGCTTTTCCCTTTCCGTAAAAGTATCATACTTGATGATAACATCTTTTGTAGCATTTTGCTATATTTTTTTAAATTTTTAATAAATATCTTATAAAATAAGTGCATCCTTCACCGTCACCCGGCGGGAATATACACAAAAAAAATCCATGCGGTCTTTCTTCGAAGCGTCACCATAGACGTTACCTCAGCAGTTAGCTCAGTCCAGGCACCCTCACGGCACACAGGAGATTCCCCTTAGTGCTGCTTCGTCTCCGACCTGACACGGTTCAGAGATTCCTGTTGCGCGAGACCCAAACATCAACACCACTTACTGAGGGCAGCCCTACAGCAGCCACCCCTCTGAAAGACCATCACCCCTGCTATAGCGGATTGCAGGTACAGGGCGCCGCTAACTCCCCGGTTGCATGGAAACTTTATAACATATTCAATTGCGGATGCAAAACCCGTAGGCTACATTATATCCGACTGGCAGGACTTCGTCAAGCCTTCTTCATCTTCCCCTGTCTCAGGTCCTTAAAAAACTCTTTCATCATACCGCTGCACTCCTGCTCTCTTACCCCCCGGATCACATCCACCTGATGATTAAACTGCTGCATCTGAAGCAGATTGATTATGGAACCTGCGCATCCCGCCTTCGGATTCATACACCCGATGACTACCTTCGGAATACGGGCCTGAACTATCGCCCCAGCACACATCTGGCATGGCTCAAGTGTAACATACATGGTACATTCCTCCAGCCTCCAGTCGCCAAGCTTTTTTGAGGCTTGTTCAATGGCAAGTATCTCGGCATGGGCAAGTGTGGTTTTCTTAAGATTTCTCTTATTGAAACCTCTGGCGATTATCTTTCCCTCATGCACTATCACGCAGCCTATCGGCACATCTCCATTTGCATAGGCCCTTCTTGCCTGCGCCAGCGCTTTATCCATATATTTTTCGTGTCCCGCCAGCTGCTCAGGAGACATTTCCTGGCAGCAGTCTTTTTTCTCTTCGCAACTCATTTGTATCAACCTATCATTCTCCACTTACACTATATCAACTATCCAGTAACCGAAGTTGCCGGTCTTTATATTTGTCTCTTTCTCAGGCACAAATCTGTCAAAGCCAAATATCCCCGCAAGATATTTCTCCCTTGCCGAGTATACTCCAGGAACCCCCAGTATGTAACAGCTCTCCCTGCCGCCCGGCTTAAATATGATCTTCCCTAGCATGAGGTACTTATAGCTGTAATATCCGTGCGTCAGGAAGCTGTTGACTCCAAGCTTCCAGTTGTTCATGTCCAACAGCCCTATGTCATTTGGTGTTATCCGGACGCTCTCTATAACACTGTCCAATCCATCGTCAAGTGAACTTCCGGGAAGCAGAGGCAGATGTTCGTATTCCTTGAACATATTTTCCACAGCAGCCTCAGTCTCACTGCCGGAAGATGTCTGAACTTTCTCAGTCTCAGTGACAACATCATCTGTGATCGACACCTCACGGACAGCCTCTTCCAGAACACCATTTCCAGAAGGTACACCCTCCGTCCACATCACTGAGTAATCCACCATGCTGTCTGTCCATGATGAGCAAAACATGTCATTCTCATAACAGTGGCTGCATCCGCTCTCGGCATTTTCCATCAGTCTTATCGCTATCCCGGCAAATGCTGTTATCGGGCGGCCGCTTCCCTCAACGTTGTCCCAGCAGAATGAAAATGTCTCCTCGCCATGTCCTCCGCACAGCTTCATCTTGCCTATCATCACCGGAAGGGGGATCATGAGCGGTGTCTGTCCTAACGCACTGTCATCCGCCCCATCTGTTCTATCACCGTCTCTGTCTTCCTGTCTTCTTCCGTGCACGATTCCCGTTTGCGGCAGCGTCTCTCTGTAAATATAGACACCATACACAGTTTCACGCGCGCCGATACCATTTTTCAACCCTATCGTTATACGGCCCGTCCTCCCTGTCTTTGCCACCTTGGCAAATCCGGAGTTTTCACATTTGCGTCCATCATGATACCTGTAAATATACGATATAAATCTGTTCCAATACACCATAGATAATCCTCCTCTCCCTTTGGAAAACATTCTCTCTGATGTTTCCGGGATCCTATCAATTATCTATGTTCCGCCGCCATCTGGTATTCAACTATTTGTCCGAAAGAATATCACTCAAAGCTGCAAATTCCGCCAGTCCCAAACTTTCTCCTCGGATATTTGCTGATATTCCAAGTGATTCAAGAGCTTTTGCAACCTCCTCCTTTGTAAATGACAGCTCTCCGCTGTTGGCTATTCCGTTCTGGAGAGTCTTTCTTCTCTGGTTGAAGGATGCCCTGATAAGCCTGAACATCAGCTGCTCGTCCTTCACCTTTACCGGCGGCTCTTGGAATCTGGTAAGCCTGATAACGGCAGACCCCACTCCCGGTCTTGGGATAAAACAGTTTGGTGGTACATTTGCAACGATATAAGGCTCTGCGTAATACTGTACTGCCAGTGACAGTGCACCGTAATCCTTTGTTCCCGGTCCGACCTGCATGCGGTCTGCCACCTCTTTCTGTACCATGACGGTCACCGAGAGCAGCGGCACATGCTTCTCAAAAAGTCCCATGATGATCGGCGTGGTTATATAATATGGAAGATTCGCAACAACCTTTATAGGTCTGCCTCCATTTCTCTCCTCCACTATCTTGTTGATATCGACCTTCAATATGTCGTCATTGATGACCGTTACATTGTCATATTCAGCAAGAGTCTCGTCTAATATAGGCAGGAGATTCTTATCTATCTCCACCGCCACTACCTGTCCCGCGCTCTCCGCAAGATACTGTGTCATGGTCCCAATTCCCGGGCCTATCTCCAGCACGCAGTCATCCTTTGTGATATCCGCTGCGCTGATTATCTTGTTTATCACATGGGAATCTATCAGAAAGTTCTGCCCGAACTTCTTTTGAAATGCAAATTCGTACTTTTTTATCGTCTCTATCGTAACCTGTGGATTGCTTAACTTCTCCATGCTTTATCCTTTCCTGCGTCCAGACAATGGAGGTTTCATCAAGATTTGTGTCACGACCAGGACTTTGTGGTATGCCTGTCTAGGGAATACCACAAAGTCCTGGTCTCAATTCACATTACGAAACCTCCATTGCCTGTAATCTACGTTTTTATTACATCTTGTACATTTTCAGGGCATTCGCGTATGTCTGGTCATACACTTTCTGAACCGGAACGCCCTTGATCTCGGCTATCTTCTCAGCTATATAAGGTATGTTGAGGGCAGAGTTCCTTGTTCCCCGGAATGGAACCGGAGCCATGTATGGAGAATCGGTCTCAAGGACGATCTTTTCAAGAGGAATATCTTCCACGACCTCCTGAAGTCTGCGGCTGTTTTTAAATGTAACAACTCCCCCAACTCCTATATGAAATCCCATCTTGATATATTCTCTCGCCTGTTCCCTGCTGTATGAATAACAGTGTATCACTCCGCCATTTCTTCCACCATCCATATCTTTCAGTATCTCCATGGTGTCTGACGCGGCATCTCTGCTGTGTATGATTATAGGCATGCCTAGTTCTTGCGCAAGCTCCAATTGTCTGATAAACCATTTCTTCTGCACGTCCCTTGGCGGATCATCATCAAAATGATAATCGAGACCAATCTCACCTATCGCTTTCACCTTTGGATTTTCAAGTGTCATCTGCTTAAGCGCCTGCATATCATCCTCAGTGAGATCTCCCACCTCACTTGGATGCACACCTACAGCAGCATAAAAATGTGGATATTTTCCGGCAAGTTCAACCGAGTTTCTGGATGACTGCATGTCCGCGCCGACATTCATCACCTTATCTATATCTTTTTCCAAAAATTCTGCAATGAGTCGTTCTCTATCCTCGTCAAACTGCTCATCATCATAATGTCCATGTGTCTCAAATATCATCTTCTCAACCTTCCTGTCTTGAACACCAGCCTGTTTTAATCGCCCTGTGATCTCAAATACAGACACGATCTCATTTCATCTGTCACGCTGTATTATACATAAATACCTTCAGTTTGTGAACGTTTTATTATTTGTTTATCTTTGTTTATTAATGTTTATAAATAGATTAATCTTTAAACACATTTTTTTCACAATTCCTGGATATACTATACATCGTAAAGAGTTTTTCATTTATTTGAATCCTCTCTCCCCTCATTTTTTTACAAGAGGCAGCAGATCTCCCCGGTCTGTTACCTCTTGTTTTTTTGTGTCTGTAACTGTATATTTATATTGGTATTTATTATGAAATACATCAGGTTACACAGTCAGACGGCAGCATTCATAAACCGTCCGGATTTTGTATATACCAATATCTATAAAATTACAGGAGGACTTCCATGATTTCAAAGAAATATTCAGCAATGTTAAACAACACTTCCATCATCAGGGAATTTGCGCAGTATGCTTCAAAGCGTGCCGCTGAGATCGGTGCTGAGAATGTGTTCAACTATACTATAGGCAATCCATCTGTGCCTACCACGGATGACTTCAACAAGGGACTTATCGACCTTATCCAGAATGAGGATTCCCTGGCACTTCACGGCTACAGCCCTACACTTACCATCTACTCTGTAAGAAAGGCTGTCGCAGAATCACTGAACCGCCGTTTCGGCATGGAGTATGTTCCTGAGGACATTTTCATGACATCAGGTGCTGCCGGAGCCCTGGCCCACGCCATCAGATGTGTCACGGAGCCGGGTGACGAGGTCATCACATTTGCCCCTTACTTCCCTGAGTATGTACCATACGTTGACGGAACCGGTGCTGTTCTCAAGGTCGTTCCCGCGGACATAACTTCATTCCAGATCAACTTTGACGCATTCCTCGAGATGATGAACCCAAATGTTCAGGCAATCCTCATCAACTCACCAAACAACCCATCAGGAATCGTTTACTCGACCGAGACTATAACACGTCTTGCCCAGATCCTCTCAGAGAAACAGGAGGAGTACGGACATGACATTTACCTTATATCAGACGAGCCTTACAGAGAGATCGTATTTGAGGGAACTGATTCGCCATTCATCTCAAAGTTCTACGACAACACCATATGCTGCTACTCATTCAGCAAGTCTCTGTCACTGCCTGGAGAGCGTATCGGATACGTGGCTGTAAACCCTAAGTGCAGGGATGCCGAGCTCATCATCAACATGTGCGGACAGGTATCACGTTTCACAGGACACAACTGTCCTTCATCTCTGATACAGCTCGGAGTTGCAAAGGTGCTTGATGAGACATCTGATCTGTCAATCTATGAGAAGAACAAGAACATCCTGTACAAAGAACTCACCGCCATGGGATATGAGTGTGTTGAGCCGGGCGGAACCTTCTACATGTTCCCTAAGACTCCTATCGCAGATGCAAATGAGTTCTGTAACATGACAGCCCACGAGCTTGACCTGATCCTTGTTCCCGGTGACAGCTTCATGTGCCCAGGACATATGAGACTGGCTTACTGTACTACAACAGATATGGTTGAGCGTTCTCTGCCACTGTTTGAGAAGGCTATTAAGATGTGTAAATAATGATCTGTGTATGAGTTTCTATATCAATATCATGTCTTATCGGTATAGATATTATTGCACTAATCTTGTTTATACAAAATTAATTTAGGAAAGTATAGAGATATAACATATGACTAACATAAAGATAATTCTCGCCTCCGGATCGCCTAGAAGAAAAGAACTTCTGGCTCAGGCGGGATATGACTTCGATGTGTGCCCAAGCCTATCTGAGGAAGATCTTGAGGTGATGGCCCCATCAGAATATGTGATGCTCCTTGCCAAGATGAAGGCAGATGAAGTGTGCAACAGGCTCATCGCCCAGGATGTTGTAAGACGGGTTAAAAAGCTTCCTGAACGCTTCGTTGTCCTCGGCGCAGACACTGTTGTATCGCTGAACGGAAGGATTCTTGGTAAGCCTTACGACTACGACGATGCATACAACACCTTGAACAGTCTGTCCGACCAGACGCATCAGGTGTACACCGGTGTATGCCTGATATATGTGAACGGAAGAGCCAAGTCATCCAGCTCATTCTATGAGAAGACGGATGTCACCTTCTATCCTGTATCCCACGACGAGATAATCCAGTACCTCGCCACAAATGAGCCGTTTGACAAAGCCGGAAGCTATGGAATTCAGGGCAAGGGCGGTCTGTTCGTCAAGGGAATTGAGGGCGACTACAACAATGTTGTTGGATTGCCGCTTGCCAGAGTCTATCACGAGCTTGAGGAATTAGTATTGGGAGAGTAGGTATACTAACCACCAACTTGCTACCGTCATAGTAGTGCGCATTTGTACACTCAACTGCCTTGAAAGTTCTTCATGCAGAGGGCAGTTTATCTTACGTATGATTAATAATCTGTCCAAAGGAAAAGTGGCAGGCGTCATATATACAGACATCTGCCACTTTTAATTACATCTCATATTTATCTTCTATCTCAGTTCTTTCTTCACATTGAAGATAGTTCCAACAACCTTTGGTCCTGCATTGGATGCAACTGCTGCCCCGATCTGGAAATAGTCTGATGGGCCATATCCAACCTTCTCCGTCATACGAGCTGTCAGCTCATCTCTGACGGTCTCATCATTTCCGTATACTACCTGGTACTCTGAACCTGGCTCCATCTCTTCTACTGTGACATCCACCATCTTTGCCATGAGTTTCTTCTCACCGCGGCACTTGATTGCTGTCACGATCTCATTTGCCCAGATCTTCATGATAGGCTTCACGCCAAGTGCATCTCCAACCAGAGCTGCAGCGCTTGGGATTCTTCCTGACTTGGCCGCATACTTGAGTCCATATATTCCAAAGTATATCCTTCTCTTTGGGAGTTCATCCTTCAGGTACCACACGATGTCCTTGGCATCCTTGCCTTCCTGCACCATCCGCGCTGCCACAATGACAGGATACCCATACTGTCCGCTATATCCTATTCCGTCAAATACATATATACTGCACTTCCCGGCACACTCAGGATATTCCTCCTCAAACTGATCTGCGGCCTGCTTTGCATTTGCATATGATGCAGATCCATCCTTGTTGATACTTACATATATAATATCCGTATAGCCCTGTTCAACCAGTTCCTTATACACCTCTCCAAACTGATATGCAGTGATCTGTGATGTCTTTGGAAGATCATCATTCTCTGCCATGAGCTTGTAGAAGCCCTCATTGTCAAAATCAACCCTGCTCAGATAAGATTTGCCGCCTATCACGACCGGGAAAGGAAGAATCTTGATTCCAAGCTCCTTCTCCTCCTTCTCCGAAATATCACTGGCAGAATCTGTCATTATAATTATTTTTCCCATAATTCACAAAACTCCATTTTTTACTAATGAGCAGACGCATGAAATGCGCTACGCGCGGCGTCTGCGTGCTTCGCAAGATGTCACTAAGCCCAGCTTAGTGACGGCGCACCCAGTGCGCCACCTCCTTACGAAAAGTTACTTATCATTCTCCATACGCCACTTGATACATCTGTTGAGATAATGGACATAATCTGGATTCTTGCACATGCCCTTACCCTTATCATCAGATATCTTGGCAACATCCATGCCGTTACATGCTGTAGTCTTCATAACTATGTTGAGCGGTTCATCGCACGTATCGTTGGATATATATGTTCCTATTCCAAATGCAACCTTGATCTTGTCCTTGAAATAGCTGTTGAGTTTGTCTGCTTTCTCGAAATCAAGGCTGTCGCTGAACAGAAGTGTCTTGGTCTTTGGATCAAGTCCAAGCTTCTCATAATGATGAACCATCTTGTCGCCCCACTCATAAGGATCGCCACTGTCGTGTCTCACCCCACTGAAAAGTGTCGCATATGTGAGCTGGAAATCCTTCAGGAAGCAATCTGTTGTGATGGCATCAGTGAGAGCTGTTCCGTTCAGCACTCCATACTCCTTAACCCATGCATCCAATGCATACCAGTTGGAATATGCAGGATTGTGCTTATGATTACCCTGTCCAACACACATGATCCACTCATGCGCCATAGTTCCAACCGGAACCAGATCATACTTCCTTGCCAGATATACATTACTTGTTCCGACAAATGTTGAACCCGGATACTTGCGCTTGCTAAGTTCCTTGACTGCAAGCTCCTGAGCTTCAGCCGAAAGTCTTCTTCTGAGTCCAAACTCACTGAAAGCTCCAAGGTTATACTCTCCGGTCTCGACTTTTCGGACCTTCTCATCAAGCTTCTCCCTGAATGATGCAAGCAGCTTATCATAGTCATCGTTCATTCTGAAGTAGACCTCATTCACTATAGCCAGAGTAGGTATCTCATACATGGAAGTATTGAGCCAAGTGCCTCTCGCCTCTATCTTCAGTCCACACTCAGCGTCATCTGATATCTCAAAGTCCTCATATCTTGCCTTCCAGAGTCTCAGAAAATCAACATAAGAACCCTTTATCCACTTGATATTGTGCAGATACTCAAGCTCCTCCTCTGTAAATCTCAGATCACAGTAGAGCTGTATCTGTCTCTTGATCTCATCAACCATCTCCTTTGTGAAGAACACGTCAGTATTCCTGCACTTGAATGACCATGTTGTCTTATAGTCACTGAACTGATGGTAAATCGCCTGTCCCATACTAAACTTGTACATATCCGTTTCAAGCAGGCTTGTGATTATTCTTTCCATTTTTATACTCTTCTTTCTCTTTTTATCCGCTCCACACATACGGCTTAACCGCCATATATCACGGAAATACGGAAGTATACGCAAGTTCAAATACTTCCACTTATAATAAGTTAGCACACAGCCCGCTGTCAAGCACTATTACCTTGCAACTATTACATATAGTATTGTATAATGTTACCGTTCAGAGCCATGCAGCACAATATAAGAAGTGGCTTGTCATGCTTGCATGAACAAGACATTTCTTATATTGTGCTATACGGCGGATACGCCGCACCGAACAGGCTCGAAGAGACTGTGAGGTGGCATGGCTCTGTGGTTTTACATATTATGAAAAGAGGATATATTATGTTAGAACAGAACAACAAAAAAAAGCCTAAGAAATACGCTGGTATTCTGGCTCATCCGACATCATTTCCAAGTCCTTACGGAATCGGTGATCTTGGTCCGGGCGCCTATCAGTTCATCGACTTTCTTGCAGCGTCAGGATTAAATCTGTGGCAGGTACTTCCACTTGGTCATACCGGCTTTGGCGATTCACCTTATCAGCCATTCTCAGCATTTGCCGGTCAGCCACTTATCATTGATATCGACTACCTCAAGAAGAAAAAGTTACTTATCGATGAGGATTTCTCAGCTATGCCTGACTGGGATCCTGAGAAGATCGACTATGGAACACTTATAGAATTCAAGACAGGACTTCTGAAGAAAGCGTATGAGAGATTTATCGACGCTGACTATACAGATGATATGTCAAGAGACGAGGAACTCATGGCAAAATTTGATGCATTTGTCAAGAATACAACCTGGCTCGCCGACTACTCACTGTTCATGGCCGGTAAGGATGCGCACGAGGGAATGCCTTGGTACATGTGGGATGATTCACTCAAGAAGCCGACTGCAAGGCAGAAGACCACATGGAAGAAGAAGCTTGCCAATGGAATCGGATATTACAACTTCCTCCAGTTCCTTTTTGCAGAGCAGTGGCAGGCCCTCAAGACATATGCAAATGATCTCGGAATCAGTATAGTAGGTGACACACCTATATTCCTCGCATGGGACAGCGCAGACGTATGGTCCAATCAGGAACTGTTCCTGCTGGATTCAAAGGGATACCCTATCGAGGTTGCAGGTGTTCCACCAGATTATTTCTCAGCTACCGGTCAGCTCTGGGGCAACCCTCTGTACAACTGGAAAAAGCATACCGAGACAGGCTATGCATGGTGGATAGAGAGAATCAAATATCAGCTCACAGTAACAGATTTCCTCAGGATAGATCACTTCAGAGGATTTGACCGTTACTGGGCAGTGCCTTACGGTGAGGAGACCGCCATCAACGGCGAGTGGAAGCCAGCTCCAGGGCTGAACTTTTTCACACAGCTTGAAGCTAATCTCGGCTACCATCTTCCTATCATCGCCGAGGATCTCGGCGAGATAGATGATTCAGTCATAGAACTCAGAGACAAATTCGGACTTCCTGGAATGAAGATCCTTCAGTTTGCATTTGAAAATCCAAACGAGAACGACTTCCTTCCACATAACTATACACCTAATTGTGTATGCTATACAGGAACACACGACAACGACACCACCCTTGGATGGTATACGCATGCTTATGAGGCTTCAAAGGATAAACTCAGAAGATACTACAGCACTGATGCGAGTGATATCTGCTGGGTTATGATAAGAGCATGCTTCTCTTCTGTTGCCAACATGGCCATCGTTCCTATGCAGGACGTGCTAAAGCTCGACTCATGGGCACGTATGAACACGCCAGGCGTTGGAGAGGGCAACTGGGCATGGAGATTCAAAGCCTCAGACCTGAGCAAGCAGTTGTCAGACAGGCTTCTTGAGACATCAAAGCTCTATGGAAGATATACTCCAATACCGGAGAAGAAGAATTCTGAGGAGAAGTAATCATACGACGAGTCGAATCAATGCTGGAACATTTAAAATAGCATAAGGAGAATTATAATATTGAGAACAATATTTGCATATTTATTTGCCTTTCTGGGCATCATCCTGTGTACTCCGTATCACCTGTATTTGTACCTTCTGGCTAAGAAGGATCAGGAAAAGGCGTACCGCCACGCCCAGAAGCTGGTCAAAGGCTTCTTTGGAATAGTCCTGTTCATATGTGGTGCCAAGTGCACTGTCATAGGTCTGGAACGGGTGCCCAAGGATCAGCCTATTCTGTTTGTCGGCAACCACAGAAGCTTCTTCGATATACTGTGCTGTCACAACGCACTGGACAGGCCTCTGGGATTTATGTCCAAGGACGGAATCCTGAAGGTTCCTATCCTTCCATGGTATATGAAGGACATAGGATGTACATTCCTTGACAGATCCGACCTGAAGAAGGGACTGGAGACTATCATGCAGTCAGCTGATATCGTAAAATCCGGACATTCCATGATGGTATTTCCTGAAGGACACAGAAATGACGGCGAAGAACTTCTTCCTTTCAAGGACGGAGCGTACAAGATCGCACAGAAGGCTGGATGTCCTATCGTACCTGTATCCATATGCGGAACAGACAATATCATGGAGGCCAACAAGCACAACTTTATCAGAAGTCACAAGGTGGTCATCGAATTTCTTGACCCTATAGACATAAACGGAATGAAACCAAAGGAGCGCAAGGAGGTTCTCGAAACCATTCCAGGGCTCATTCAGAAAGCAAGGGTTAAGAATCTCCCCCTTGCAACAAAAAAGTGATAAGGATATAATAGTCAGACGACACAATATTTTCAGGAGGAACTTAACATGGCATGGTGGATATGGTTGATAATCATACTGGTTATCGTTATCGGTATATTTGTTGCACTGTATATAGTCGGCAACAAAATGCAGAAAAAGCAGGCAGCACAGAAGGAAATGATGAAGGAACAGGCACAGCCTGTAACAATGCTTGTCATCGACAAGAAGATGCTTCCTATGAGGGATGCAGGATTGCCTAAGATAGTTATGGAACAGACTCCAAAGCGTTATCAGAAGGCTAAGATGCCAATCGTAAAAGCTAAGATCGGACCTCAGATCATGAACCTCATCTGTGATGATGGTATATATGATCAGATGCCTGTACGCGGCGAAGTAAAGGCTATGGTCAGCGGAATCTACATAATCAGCGTCAAGAACGTCAGAGGAAAGGTCGTTGAGAAGCCTGGCAAGAAGACATTTGGCGAAAAGCTCCGTGCAAAGCAGAGAAAGTATCAAAATATGTACGATAAAGATATGGCTGAGACAAAACTTAGTAAGGAGCAGAAGGCCGATGCCAAAGCTAAGGCAAAGGCTGAAAGAGAAAGAGAAAAGAAGATCCAGAAAATGTAATATTCAGTACAGAGATAAGGAGGTTGCCCATATGAAAGATCATCATGTCAGCCTCCGCAATTCAGGAATCGCCGTTCTGGCACCTGTGTGTATGGTGTTTATCCAGGATGGCACATCTGCAATTGTCCAGATACTGTGCAAAGACAACAGAGATATCGGTACACTGGTATCTCTGTTGTCTTATATAACAGCCATTATCCTGGCATTATGTCTGTATATATCCAACCCATGGATATTTACAACATCTGACGGCCATAAACATAATGTCATAAGAAACATGAAAAAAAACCGCCCAGAAATGGACTCTTCTCCAAAGATATCTTCAATTCTGCGCGGTTTTATTGTATTTTTACTGATTCTTGCCGCCGGCCTGTCTCTGCAGCTGTTTTCCACCGGCATTCTCAACATCATTGATTTTTACAGACCAGATCTCATGGCATCCTACAAATCAATGGTAAGCTCATCATTCTCCCTTGACAATGGATTACTCCGTATACTAACCGTAATATTCATCGCCCCTGTGGCAGAGGAACTCATATTTCGCGGGATATCTCTACAGTCATTTCAGCGTGCATTTACGTTCAAGCACTCAAAAGCAGCTTCAGTACTCGCTTCAGCTCTGTTGTTTGGCGTATTCCACGGCAATATCATCCAGTTCTGTTACGCTCTTCCGGCAGGTATTCTGCTAGCGATGCTCACCGACTGGTCCGCATCCCTCACACCAGCAATAATCCTCCACATAATCACAAATATGTCTTCATACCTGGTGAGCGGATATGATACAGCCTCGTTACTCCTTACATCTCAAACGGCATACATATCATTTGTCGTAATTGCCGGTGTTCTCTTTACCGTCTGTTTCATTTTGTTATATATATTGATGACACATGCGCATTCACACAGGACATCCTAACTTTGGATATATCTGATCTATCAAACAAAATATCTTGACATATGATACACATACACCTTCTCATCCGGATCCTCATCATATCCAGAAAGCTTCACAATGTTTTTGAGAACAAAATATCTGCTGTCGCGCATGACCTTTTGATACTCAAATGTCGGATAGTATAACATCAGGTATATATCCCTCGGGCATCTGCTGACAGAGTCTATTATATTGTCTATAACCGATCTGAATATTTCAGCTGAAAACGGATTGAAGAAGTAAAAATAATTGTCGCCATCCGCAATTTCATACTCCTGAGCCGGCATATTATAAAACAACATTCTATCTTCCTGATCATAGAATCTTTTCTGATACCCAGCCGCATTTTCAAGCAGCTTGTCGTACACCTGCCTGTCTGCCTCTATACCAGTGGTCCTACAGTAATGTCTGGAGTTGCCATAGAACAACACCCTGCCAAGTCCGCAGCCAAAATCCACCAGGGTATCCTCTGGTTCCATTGATACCATATCAAATATCGTCACAAGATCTCTGTAATATGTAGCCTGATATATATTATTGTCCTCTGTGGGCCGTTCAGCCCCGATACATTCCATCGTGTCTATCGACAGGAAATCGTCAAATGCTTTGTCACCATTCATACGCTGCCCCTTTCCGGCTACTGCTCCACCGAAATCCTTAGAACGTTAAACGACAGGCAGTCATTGCCGTAATCCATGATGTATACAATGGCTATATTCACTCCTGTATCCGTCTTTTCCATCTGATATCCCTCAGTGAGTATGCTCATGGGAATGAATCCTGCGGGTGTTGAGTAATATGCATCCACCGTCTCCCCCACTTTAAAAGACATCTCCGAACTGACATCGCCTTTCTTTGTGAGTGAAAGACTATCTGCATCAAACTTAAGAAGGTTCTTGACTGGCTTATCCAGATCTTCATAATACTCATCATATTTCAGATAAAATATACCATTTTTCTCATGGAGGTTGCCATTTGTGACAAGCTCTATGGGCTCGACTGCACTCTCGTCCCTATTGCTCTTCTGCTCACCAACAACTTTGACCATAACGTTATTTATCATATTATCTTTCCTTCGCCATCTCTATCAGGGTTGTAACCAGCTTTCCAATGTCGTAGCCCTTTGCATTCCAGAGCATAGGGTACATGCTTATGCCAGTAAATCCCGGAAGAGTGTTTATCTCATTAAATACAACTTTATTTGTGCCTTTTTCAAGGAAGAAATCAACCCTTGATAGCCCGAATCCATCAAGTGCACGGAATATCTTTACAGCATCCTCTCTTATCTCTGCCTCGATCTCGGCAGGTATGTCTGCACCGATTACTGTCTTCGACTCAGCATTGTTATATTTCGCATCAAAATCATAGAACTCTGCTGCCGCAAGGATCTCTCCAACTCCTGAAGCCTGTGTATTGTCCTTGTATCCAAGAACTCCGCACTCAAGCTCACGGCCTACTATCGTCTCCTCGACAAGTATCTTGTTGTCAAACTTTACAGCCTCCTCAAGGGCACTCTTCAGACTCTGTCTATCCACAGCCTTGTTAACACCCTTTGAAGATCCAGCCTTTGACGGCTTTACAAACACGGGGTAGTCAAGACCTGTCTCAACTCTGTCCATAGCCGCATCCAGATCGCCAAAATCCTCCGCCAGAACCGGCACAAACTTTGCCTGTCTTACACCTACGTTATCCACTATTATCTTGGTGTAGAACTTATCCATGGACGCTGCCGATGCTAAAACTCCGCATCCGACATATGGAATATCGGCCATCTCAAACAATCCCTGTATAGTTCCATCCTCACCGTACATTCCGTGAAGTACAGGGAATATCACATCAACTCTCTGCCTCTCCACCTTATCTCCGTTCAATATGAGCAGCTCCTTCGTTGTATCCGGGGATATAACAGCTGTCACCTTGCCGTCTCTCCAGCTTCCGTCAGCTATACTCTCTATATTATCGGCTCTAAGCCATTTTCCTTCTTTCGTGATTCCAACCAATGTCATATTATACTTTTCTGTGTCAACTGCCTTTGCAACAGTCTGAACAGAAATGCAGGAAACCTCATGCTCTGATGATCTTCCACCAAATATTACTACTAGATTCTCCTTAGCCATAGCAAATGCTCCTTATACTTTAATCTGCAGTGTCCCGTAAAATCTGCCAAGCACACTACAGGTCAAAGTATAACACCTGATGCCCTATTTATCCAGTTTTATCTATCATCCTTATTTGTCATGCTTGTCATGTTTATCTGTCAACAAGACTCACATCCAATGTATTGTAAAAACCCGCCGGACATTCCTCCCCGCAATCACCAAAATATTCGTAAGAAAGCTGTGAATTTGAATCCACGTCCGCCCCCATCTCATACGCCACACTCTGAGCTATCTCATCAATCCTGCTCATTGCCATATTCAGGTTACGCCGCATCTCCACATAACTGTATCTGCTGCTGTAATCGTCACCCAGCCACTTTTCCACCTCATCCAGTATGACATTTCCCACGCAGCTTGCTACCTTTTCATCTTTCTCCGAATCTGTTCCAGCTCCATCATAGTTAACCTTTATCCGTATCATTCCATTGCCGTCTGAGCTGCCATTATTGTACATGACTGCATTTGACCGTATCTCCTTAGCAAGCCTGTCCCTGTAATTTCTCACATACGATACCTGTCCAACTATGGCTCCACCTATAACACCTATCACAACACCAAGCAGCGCTGCCCTGAACATTCTCCACATAAAACAATACCTCCTACACTTGAACATTATTTTCCATGATCTCCTGCGATCACCTATCCTGATCCTGCTCTCCCTTTCTGAGTGAAGCCAGGCAGCGTCCTTTGTAATGCGTTTTCAGGTATTCTTTTGTATTGTTCTCCCCCACCTTATCAAGCACATCTCCATCCACCACGACCGTAACATAACTCGTGGCGAATTCATTTTCCAGTTCGTCACACACCATACCTAGAACCTCATTGTTCTCTGCTGCGACATATTCCACATGGCTCGTGTCCAGCCGGTTTGAGTGCTCATCATTGTATATTTTTCTGACCGACTCAAACGAATCAGCCTCCACACTGTATATCTTCTCCTTAGATGCCCCAGCACCATCCTCCCCTATCTCAGGGATCACTAGAGTATACTTCAGCTCATTCCTGGCTTCATCAATGCGTCCCGTCTCCTCTATTACTATAACATTTGCATAATCCACATCCTCCACAGATTCATATGCACATGATGTGCACGTATACATTCCAATAATACACACCATCAGCAAACTGCACATCCTCAGGTGCCTTTTCAGATTGACCGCCAGAACTGGAAGCAGGATAGACAGCGGTATATCTATGAGAAGCAGATACCCAGGTATCAGCCTGTACAATCTGTCCACAGAACCAGCACTGTGAAGATACACACACACAGCAAACGAAACCACTACCCATATCCATTTCCACAGCAAAGGATGACGCAATGAATTATTATCAATGGTCTTAAACGCACATGCCACATGAGGCGCAAGAGACATCATCCCCCACACTACCAGTAAATAGCAGACAAGCATCAGAGGCCTCATTCTCACACCTCCCGGCAGTTCCATTGCCCCAACTATATATAGTATATTCTTGCGGTTTGAACCAAGCGCTCCTATACCCAGAGTTAAAACCACTATTATAGAACCAATAATGCCTATTACCATGGACACCCCAGACACCACAGCAAGCATACCCCTGCTTCTGTTTTTTACATCCATGTAGATCATAACCACCATCTCCATGAATGAGAATCCCAGAAAAAGCAATCCACCTCTGGTCATAACCCTGTTTATCGTGCAATTTATTCCATCCTCATCTGAAAACATCCAATACGCGCTCAACTGGGACAGTTCAACATTTTTGAGGCTCATAGCCAGAACTATCACGGCCGATATTGCCGTGAACCAGAACACAGCCTCTGAAAACCTCACAACTCCCCTGAGTCCCCGACGTCCTATATACACAGCAGCCAGCAGTACTGGCACTGCAACGGCAATCCCCCCATATCTCCGCAGCACCAGTCCCCTTGCCGCTTCTGCAACTATAAAGGTCAAAATTCCGGCTTTTGCAGCCATTCTCCCCTCATAAATCAATGCAATAATGACATTTTTCTGTTTTTTTGCCGACTTAGGCTCATGGAGTGAAAGTCGTCCATACGCTATATATAGTATTATCACATAAGCAAAAGCCATACTTAGCATTAAAAAAAGTGACACAATTATACAATTTCTTCCATAGACCGTCGGGGTTATTGTAGTTACATATAGCATTGTTCCCGTGAGCATCAGGGTAGAAAATTTAAAAAAGGCTTTAAACGTCACATTTTGTTTATCATCAAGCACAAAATCACCTCTTTCTGACCAGGCGCCGCCTCTCATCCGGTCTGCTCCAGGCAGGTCTGTGCACCATCTTTTTTATAGGCGACCGAAGTACAAAATCCTGCCCATCATCACCGATATATCCGCAGGACACCACAGGTGACAGATATGGTATGCCAAAGCTGTCCAGAGAAGCGAGATGAAACGTCAACATGAGCATAGCGAGAAGGAAACCAAGTATACCATATACAGCGCTGGCAAGTATTGTCACAAACTTGAGCAGACGGAACACCGAGGCAAAAGCCTCATTCGGAATCGCAAACGAAGCAATGGCGGTGAGAGCTACAACTATAACAACGATCGTGCTAACGATTCCCGCTTCGACCGCCGACTGACCTACGATCAGACCACCGACAACCCCTATGGTATTTCCAAGCTGGCTCGGCAGCCTTATCCCCGCTTCCCTGAGAAGTTCAAACAGCAGTTCCATTATCAGAACTTCCACCACCACAGGAAACGACAGCTGACTTCTTGCATCGGCTATCGCATATAGCAGTTTATCCGGTATTATCTCTCTGTGATAACAGGTTATCGCTATATATAGCCCCGGTAGTCCCACAGCTATAAACGCCGCCAGATATCTTATCATTCTGGCAAATGTGGCGACATGCCACCGGTTGTAATAATCATCCGATGTCTGAAAAAGAGTGTTCAATGTGGCGGGAGCTATGATGACCTCCGGCGAATTGTCAAACACGACAACAACTCTCCCCTCCACCAGCGCCGCAGCAGCCTTGTCCGGCCTGGTGGTGGACTGGTATATGGGAAATATCTCCATCCAGCTCTTCTCCATGAGATGTTCAGCCATACCGCTGTCAAATATCGCATCTATACTGTACTTATCTACTTCTTTTCTGACTCTGTCCACAAGGTCAGGTCTTGCTATATCCTCAATATACATCACACCATACTGAGTTCCAGATCGGACTCCTATGGTTCCCTGCTCCAGCTTCAATCCAGTGTCCTTAATCCTCCTTCTTATAAGAGCCGTGGATGTTCGGAAGTTCTCATTGAAGCTGTCCCTTGGTCCCCTCATCCCTCCCTCCGTGGAGCTTTCTTCTATCCCCCGCACAGGAAAATGTTTGGATGATATGACCATCGCCTTATTACTTCCTGACACGAACACAGCGGTATCACCTTTAAGTATGGACTCCGTTACTGAATCAAAGTCATCCTCCTCCGCGAAATCCGCTGTCTGGCTTTCAACTTTCACTATCCTGTCCCACAGATTTTCCCTGTTAGCTGGCGTGTGTCTCCACTCCCAGGTTACCGGTTTTATCAAAGTGTTTTCTATAAGTTCATGGTCGCACAACCCATCGATGTACACTACATACACAGACACTCCATCATAGCAGTCCTCCCTGTCAAGAACGAACTCCTTCTCAACGATATCTCCCCATTTATCAAATATTGTCTTTATATTTGTGATGTTTTCCTGAATATTTCTACTGATTTCTGCCATTGTATCGTTATTCCATTTCCAAGCTTTATGTCAGCTATTTGTTTTCTTATATTCTATATTTTCCATACCTCATTTCTTTATTCATATATCATGACAAAAAAATAAACGCACATATGCTTCACTGCATATAGTGCGTTTTTACTGCGTTTGCGATCACTATTTTTTCCTGATCATATATATGTTTTCTGGTAACTTCCTTAGCCCTGTCCTCATCTCCCTGAAGTATCGCTTCAGTCAGAGCCTCATGCTCAGCGACAAGCTTGCTGTGATGGTTCAGATCCTTGACGTATTCAACCCGGTACCTGTACACCTGCTCTCTCAAAGTCTGGGATATACTCACAAGCCTGTCATTGTCTGTCGCCTCATACACAACATTGTGAAAAGCCACATCAGCATCTACTATAGCCGACAGATCCCTGGTCTCAACCGCCTTCCTGAACGCCTCGCAAGCTGTTTTCAACTGTTCCCGCCCGGCATCATCTATTCTTCTGCATGCCAGCTCAGCAGCCAGTTCCTCCAAAGCCATCCTTATCTCCAATGCATCCTTCAGATTCTTCTCAGTTATGCGGGCAACCTCGGCGCCCTTTTTCGGAATCATAACAACCAGGCCCTCAAGTTCAAGCATCCTCATAGCCTCCCTCACGGGAGTTCTGCTGACTCCAAGACTTTTTGCCAGATGCATCTCCATAAGACGCTCTCCCGGCTTAAACTCACCATGTATTATCGCCGTTCTGAGAGAATTAAACACAACCTCGCGCAACGGGAGATATTCATCCATGTTTATTTTCAGATCCATATATTACCTCTCTCTGTTATACGGCATCACTACACACGCCTGCTGAACCAGCTTCATATCTGTCAGACAGCAGACAGCTTCCTGTGCCATATCCTTATCTTCAAACACGCCAAACACTGTAGGTCCACTGCCGCTCATCAGTGCGTTCATAGCACCTTTATCTATCATTATATTCTTTATCTGTTCTATCTCTGGATATTCAGGTATAGTCACCGTCTCCAGTACATTTTCCATTCTGTCAGTCACACCTCTCAGATCACCGCGCTCCAAGGCAGCCACCATTCCATCTATGTCTGGATGTCTCTCAAGCTCCGAGGCCTTCAGATTCTGATAAACCCATTTTGTCGACACGCTCACAGGCGGTTTTGCTATAGCTATATAGCAATCCGGCATCGGTGCGATTCCCGTAAGGATTTCTCCGATTCCCTCCGAGAGCGCAGTTCCCTGCATTATACAATATGGAACATCAGCCCCTATCCTGACTCCCAGTTTCATAAGCTCCCCCTCTGTAAGTCCCAGATCAAAAAGCTTATTCATCGCAACAAATGCCGCTGCAGCATCAGTACTTCCGCCTGCCATACCTGCAGCAACCGGTATCCTCTTGTCAAGGCTGACTTTCACACCTCTTGTTATACCATAGGTACTGCGTACCAGCTCACAGGCTTTATATATTATATTATCTTCCGTGGCTGGCAAAACATCCGAATTGGATTCTATAACAATAGATCCTTCTTTTGTGTCACAAAATGTCAATCTATCGTACAGCTGTACAGTCTGCATTATCATTTTTACCTCATGATAACCATCCTCTCGCTTCCTCACAACATCCAGTCCAAGATTTATCTTTCCATATGCGTTTAACGAAATCTCCATATATCTTCTCCATCTGTTATTTTACTCGGTTTTTCATCACTTTTTTCTTACCGAATAGCCGAATTTACCTATTTTCTTTCCAAGTTCAAAATACTCACCGTGTGAATACGCCACCAGTCCTGTGCTGTTGAGATTGAACTTTCCAGTGCTGTCCATGTATTTCTCGCTGATCTGAACTCCCACGACCTCAGCGATAAACATGTCGTGTGAACCGAGAGGTATGATCTGCTTGACCTTGCACTCTATGTTCACCGGACTCTCCTCTATTCCTGGGCAGGACACATTTACCCCTTTACACTCATGAAGCTTCATATCCTTAAATTTATCCACATCTCTGCCCGATTTCACTCCACAGTAATCCGTTGCAAATGTCAGATCCTCAGTGACAAGATTGATGGTAAACTCGCCAGTCTCCTTTATTATGTCATAGGAATATCTCTCAGGTCTCACCGATATCGACACCATTGCCGGATCGCTGCATATAGTTCCCGCCCATGCTATAGTGACTATATTGGCTTTCTCCCCCGGTCTTTGGCAGCTCACCATCACTGCCGGTACCGGATACAACATATTTCCTGGTTTCCAACTCTGTTTTGACATATCTTTACCTCTTTCCTGTTATTATTGCATACCGCTGCTATATCTGTTCTGTCTTTCATCGCCGTGAAAATGTCCTTATATATGTATGCATTCCTAATCTGACGGGGAACACCACACCGGGTATCTCCCCGTCATATCACAAGCCATCAATTCAACACCGTATATTCTATGCTTTATAATACATGGCAGCCAGCCAAAATACAACATTCCAAATCTCAATCTTTTATCATATACATTGACAGCGAATTTACTATTACAATATGTAAGGCCATCTCAAACGTTACATACCAAGATACTCCGCCGCAAACTAAAATACACGCCGGACCTCTGATAATATACGATGATATATGCTCAGTTATCCAGCGTGCCGTCTTCGTCACTCCAAATATTCTTTTATTATACCCAACGCAGCACCACTGTCATCCGAGACAACATACACTACAAAGTTATCGTGGATATACAGCACAGCATTGTCCAGTCTGCTCACATCAGCCGGCTTGCTGCCTATATACATCTTGACACTGTCATCTCTCCTGACCGTCAGCCGGTCAAATATTACCGACGCAGATCCGGCAGATGACGCTTCAAAAACAGCCATCTCCTCAGCAGTAGCACCCGTGGACATATACACATCCCCATCGCTCACCATGCTGCTGTCGATCCCATAATACTTAAGAGCCCTTTCCAGAGATATCTCTTCCACAGAATCCTCAAACTTCACTCCGTCCGTCAGTTTGCCCGACAATGTATGCACATCGGGCTGGATAACTTCCTGACTGTCGCTCCCCCCACAACCTGTAAGGCCACACATGGCCAACACTCCTACGAGCAACATCATTATCTTTCTGACCATACTATCTCCGTTTCCGTCTATTACACCTGTCGGTTTCTCTGTCTATATCCCAACTTACACATTGTTCTTTATATAGTCTATGATCTTCTGACTATATTCTTTGTTAAAATGTATGCCGTCTGTTCCCACATCATCCGGAAGCACACCGTCTACAGCAACACTGCTCGCTATATCAAGATACTTGACATTGTCATACTCCCGGCACAGCTCCTGAAGGGCCAGGTTGAATCTGTCAACCGCCGGATTGTTGTACACCGAATCCTCCGATGACAACTCCGCAGACACTGGCAGTATGGACATGACGTATATGTCCGCTGCCGGCTGAAGTGCGGTTATCTTATCAAGAAATGTTCTGTACGCGGTTATGAATCTCTCCTTATACCATCCAAGTTCACCTGTTCCAAATGATATATATATGCTGTTGTAGTTAGTCTTTGAAAGCATGTCCGGAACCGTTATCATCTGTCCCGAGCCAGTATCCACGATCTTACTGCTCTCAACCGTTTCTATGTCCAGATTTCTTGTAGCACACACATCCCAGTCCGCCAGATCACTGTAAAGCCCAAGCGTCTCCGCCCTGGAATCTCCCACCAACAGCGATGATGCAAAATAGCTATCGTCCACAATATCATATGAAGGTGCCGGACTTTCATTTATGCTCTCTGATGTACCACCCTCTGGTCTCACCTGTTCCTGTCCGTGAACCTCTTTTCTGAGATTTCCCTGTCCAATAGCACACACAAATACAATCAAAATCGCAAGACCGATGACTCCGTTCAGAAGTCGGTTATTTTTATGATATCTGTTATTATTCTTAGTCACTTTGACCTCCGAGTAATATACACAATTTCCAACACAAAATAAATATACCGGGGATAGTATATCAATTAATGATAAAATAATCAAGAAAACCTTTTTGAGAGAGCATTTTCAATATCTTTTTCACTATTAAAAGATAGACACTTTATTTTCAACGTGGTAGTATTGTAAATAGTTATTATATATAATGTAGAGGAGAATATTATGAACACAATTGCACGTACTATTGATTATAAAGGGGAAACCTGTATTGAACTTATATCCGGAGACTATCGTGCCCTCATCGCTCCATTCAACGGAAGTAATGTGATGAAACTCGAGAACACAGCTCTGGATATTGATGTTTTCAGAAACGATCCTGAACTCACACCTGCACAGCTCAAAGCTGCCGCCGAGATATACGGTATGCCTACCCTGTATCTTCCAAACAGACTTTCACACGGCAATCTCAAGACATCAGACGCAATGTATCATTTCCCATGCAACGATCCTCTTGGCAACCATCTCCATGGTTTCCTTCATCTGAGAAACCACGATGTCAAAGAAGTAACCGCAGACGGCAACAACGCTATAGGAAAGACATCTTATACATATGATGAAAACGACGAATTCTTCTCCACATACCCTGTAAGCTTCAGAGCAGACTTTACATTTACACTTACACCAGAGGGACTCAACTACGAATTCACCCTCACCAATCTATCCGACAGACAGATGCCTTACGGAGTATGTAACCACGTAGCATTCAAGGGACCATTTACAAGCTCAGGCAAGGGTGAGGATGTGCGTCTCTGTGTCCCTGTAGGAGACAAATGGGAACTGGATGAGCACGCAATTCCTACAGAGAAAAATCTTCCTATCACCGACTATGATCTTCAGTACAAGAACGGAACCATGATTCCCGTTCTCAAGGACATAGATAACGACCTTTACACCGCTGAGATGAACGAGCTCGACGGCAAGCCATTCTACGGAGTATATATCACAGACACTGCCACAGGCAAAAGGATCTGCTACGAAGTCGATGACACCATGAAGTTCTGGATCATGTGGAATGACCACGGTGACAAGGGTTACTTCTGCCCAGAGCCAATGAGCTGGAACATTGATGCTCCTAATCTCTCAGGTGATCCTTCTGTTACAGGCTACACAGAGCTTGCACCAGGAGAGTCCAAGACAGTCAGAGAAAGGATATTTACAACAGTTCAGTAATACGATCTGCATATAGACCCAAAGGAAAGGAACGATCATTCCAGGATCAGAGTTTTATATCAAGCTCCATGCCAGGGACGGTCGTTCCTTTCATCTTATTAATTATATTTACGTTTCATTGTCTTATACCTTTTTTTATAATAAAATAAAACTAATAAAAACCATATGTATATTTAATATTAATAGGTTTATTTTGTACAGCTGCAACGTTTATTGTGACTGTACACTAACTCATTCGAGGGAGGAATTTCATGAAAAAATTTTTATTTTTATCTATCGTCTTCTGTTCTCTGTTCTGCTTTAATGGGGTATGCGCAATGGCGGATGAAGGGGATGACCCCGACACTTACTATGTCACGCTTGATGCCGCAGGCGGCAATATATCCGGGGAAGAAAGCATCGAGCTTTCTCAGGCTAAAGAAGACTTTCAGGACATAGACTTGTCCGAATACATCCCTGAACGTGATGGATTTACTTTCACAGGATGGTACAACAAGTCTAAAAAAGTAACCAGCATAAAGAGCTCATATTTCACTGACAAATCAAGCAGGCTTGTCATCGCTGCCATGTACACAAAGGACAGCTACTCCGGGGAAGGGCTTACATTCACCCTTGATGCAAACGGAGGAACCATCAGCGATGCAGAAAGCGGAACCTACGATTTTGACGTTGTCGGCAAATCATACGGCATCGCGTTGGCAGACTACACCCCCGAGAGGGAAGGATACAAGTTCACTGGCTGGAACACAAACGCTGATGGCTCTGGCAAAAATATAAGTATGATATACTACAGTGATTTTGAAAAGGCAGACGATAACGGCTACAATTATACTGATCCTGACGACAATACCAGCAAGAGAAACCTGACTTTCTATGCCCAGTGGGAAAGCGATTCTTCAAAGGGCAAGATCACCATTGGCAAGAAAAGCTGGGATTCCCTTCAGGATGAGATCTCATTTGACACTTACTACAAAAAAGCCGTAAAGGTAACCATATCAGCAGACAAAGATGCAAAGATCGGCTACATCATAAGCGGGGAGCAGCTTTCCGAGGATGCTCTGGCAAACGGTTCATTTACCGAATACGGTGGCGCTTTCACCGTAGGCGATGACGGATCATATGTGATATATGCACAGATAAAGTCAGGCGATAAAACATCATACATATCATCAGAGGGCTTCACCATGGACACAAAGGCTCCTGCATTCAATGGGATAACCAACGACTCTGTTTACTGCTCAGCCGTAGATGTCACACTCATTGAGGATAACCTGGACAAACTGACAGTCAACGGCAAAGAAATTACTTTGGATGATTCAATGTCATTCAAGCTTTCACCTGCAAAGGGTGTGCAGTCATTGGTAGCCACGGATAAGGCCGGCAACAAGACGGAGATATCAGCGACAGTCAACAAAGATCACGTTGCAGCCCCGGACGACAGCAACTGCACAACTCCTATCGTCTGCAAATACTGTGGAAAAGAGCTGTCCAAGGCTCATTCTGAGCACAAGCTCAGCAAATGGAAGAACAACGGCAACGGAACCCATTCAGCAACCTGTCAAAACAAAGACTGCGGTTACAGAGTTACCCAAGACTGTTCTGGGGGAAAAGCAACCTGTACAGAAAAAGCTGTCTGTGCCGTCTGTGGCGCCAAATACGGTCACAAGAGCAAGACAAACCACACAGCCCTGAAAAAAGTAGACGCCGTTGCAGCCACTGCTTCAAAAAGCGGCAATATAGAATACTGGTACTGCTCGGCCTGCGGCAAATATTTCAGTGACAGCAAGGGCACTAAGAATATTAGCAAAGGTGACACAGTTATAAACAAACAGGCACCTAAGATTACAGGAGGCAATGACGTAAAATGGAAAAAATCCAGCAGCGACACGCTTAAGTTCCGCTCAGATGCTGATATTGCCGACTTTGTATGCGTACTTGTGGACAACAATGTTATATCCCCGACATACTACACCAAGAGCGAAGGAAGTACTATAATCGAGTTGAAATTCTCATATCTTGATACGCTCAGTGCCGGAAAGCACACGCTCACAATACGTTCAACCACGGGTGATGCGGTCGCAACTTTCTCTATAGAGGAGAAACCGACCACAACAACTCAGGCGACTACGCAGACAACCACAACCGCCACAACCCAGGCGACTACGCAGGCAACCACGGAAGCAACAACCGATTTTATGCCTTACACAACAGAGCGGACAACTACCGAATACACAATGCACGAGTACACTACAAGGGCAAAGCGCACCACTGAGACCACAACTGAAGTGACAACGGAGCGCAGTTCAAAACAGATAAACAACTATAAGTCAAGCGACACTGTGGATAAGAGAAAAAGCCGTGTCCGCAACCTTCAGCTTGTCATATTAATAACTGTACTTGCAACTATTCTTGCATCGTTCATTATCATACTCATTTCCGGCAGAAAGAAATAGGCAGCCGGAGCAATATAAAAGCCACCGGAGAATGGTACTTATCCACCTGTCGCGCAGACAGGCCCATCATTCACCAGTGGCTTTTATTATTATATCTATGTCGATTCCCTATTATTCTGCGCTCTCCGTCGTATCTGTGCCATTATCCACAGTTCCGCCAAGATACCACTCACCGTCTTTCTCGTAACATATAATGTCCATATCCATCTCATACGGAGAAGTCTGTCCGTCATATGTCAGCATGATTGTTCCCCTAACAGGAACCACATATCCCTTTTTCACGCCCGCTTTATCAGCTGTCTTACTGTATAATGCCTGACTCACAGCATCAAGCTCCTTCGGCGATGCCTCCCGGCCTTCAGCCGTTGTGTACTCAAGAGTATACTGTATCCCATTTTCATTGTACGTCTCAAATATCTTGACGAGCGTATTTATAGAGTCGTCATCCACAGCTTTCCGATCCATGACACTCTTCACCTTATCGACATCCGTATTCTCAAGACCCGACATATAAGTGTCTACCAGCTTTATGCTTTTTGACTTTCCTGTACTAAGTCTTGTCACTGCAAGATACACAACCACAACTATAACTGCCAGCAATACCGCAGACAGAGCTATCGCAACTTTCTTTTTCTTCTCCTTCGCAAGCTCATCCGCTACCTGGACGTCCCTGTCATCAAATCCCATATCCGATGCGCCGCTGCCGCCAACATACACACGTTCCTGCTTATTTCTTTCATTTTTATATGATATATTATTCTGATCACTAGCATTTCTCATACGCCAAAACTCCTGTTCTTTCTATTTTCCGGTGAACGATCCGCCTTATTTCCACCAAGCACCTCTACAGTATACCATAACAGGCAATATTCTCAACACATCAAAACCATGTTTCATTATATGATATGCAAAATGCCACCGGCCATCCCATGGCTAGTTTGTACAAATAGAACCATTACTTTGTTGTCTTTTTACGTCATTTATTATATAATCAAACTGTATGGCTGTCTTTTAAGGGAGAAATAGCACAAAGACGATACAGAAGACTTCAGAGGGGGCTTATGAGAGCTATCTGAAAGCGAACATAATACAATTGGAAGGAAGGTATATGCTACATGAAATTTGGTTATTTTGATGATGCCAACAAGGAGTATGTGATCACATCTCCTAGAACTCCTTATCCTTGGATCAACTACCTTGGAACACAGGATTTCTTTTCACTGATCTCCAACACTGCAGGAGGTTACAGCTTCTACAAGGATGCACGTCTTCGTAGAATCACAAGATATCGTTATAACAACGTGCCTATAGATATGGGCGGACGTTATTTCTATATCAACGACAATGGTACAATATGGAATCCGGGATGGTCACCGGTAAAGACAGAGCTTGACGAGTATCAGTGCCGTCATGGTATGGGATATACAATCATCACAGGTAAGAAGAATGACCTTAAGGCTGAGGTTACTTTCTTTGTTCCTCAGAACTACGCTGGAGAGGTTCAGCAGGTCGTTCTTACAAATGAAGGCTCAGAGGAGAAGACATTCTCATTCTTCTCATTTGAGGAGTGGTGTCTCTGGGATGCACAGGATGACTGCACCAACTTCCAGAGAAACTTCAGTACTGGCCGTGTGGAGGTTGTCGGTTCAACTATCTACCACAAGACAGAATACAGAGACAGACGTGACCATTTCGCATTCTACACAGTGAATGACGAGATCGATGGCTACGATACAGACAGAGATTCATTCATCGGACTTTACAACGGTTTCCACAACCCACAGGCTGTTGAGGCTGGCAAGGCAAATGATTCATTTGCTGATGGATGGTCACCTATCGCTTCACACTACAAGAAGATCACTCTTGCTCCAGGCGAGACAAAGACTCTTGTATTTATACTTGGATATGTTGAGATGCCTGTTGACCAGAAGTTCGAGGCTGACGGCAAGACTATCAACAAGGTAAAGGCTCTCGAGATGATCGAGAAGTACAACACACCTGAGAAGGTTGCTGCAGGTCTTAAGGAACTCAAGGAGCACTGGAACAGACTCTTAGGCATCCTCAACGTTAACACTCCTGATGACAAGGTAAACCGTATGGTAAATATCTGGAATCAGTATCAGTGTATGGTTACATTTAACCTTTCACGTTCAGCTTCATACTTCGAGTCAGGTATCGGCCGTGGTATGGGATTCCGTGATTCCAACCAGGATGTACTCGGATTTGTTCATCAGATCCCTGACCGTGCAAGAGAGAGAATCATCGATATAGCTTCAACACAGTTCCCAGACGGTGGATGCTACCATCAGTACCAGCCACTTACCAAGAAGGGTAACGCAGATATCGGTGGAGACTTCTCAGACGATCCATTATGGCTGATCCTTTCTGTATCAGCTTACATCAAGGAGACAGGCGACTGGGGCATCCTTGACGAGATGGTTCCATATGACAACGATATGTCAATTGCAAAGCCTATGCTTGACCACCTCAAGGTTTCATTCTACAAGATCGTGAACAACCTTGGACCACACGGACTTCCACTTGCAATGAGAGCTGACTGGAACGATTGTATCAACCTTTCATGTTTCTCAGACACACCAGGTGAGAGCTTCCAGACATACACCAACCCTAAGTTCGCTGCTGAAGGCGGATACTCAAAGGTTGCTGAGTCAGTTATGGTTGCTACACTCTTCACATATACAGGTCCTAACTATGTTGCTATTCTCAAGCACCTTGGAATGGACGCTGAGGCTGATGCTGCTCAGGCTGAGATCGACAAGATGAAGGCCAACATCATGGAGTCAGCATGGGACGGCGACTGGTTCCTCAGAGCTTACGATGCAAATGGTGAGAAGATGGGATCTAAGGAGTGCGAGGAAGGCCAGATCTTCATCGAGCCACAGGGATTTGCTATCATGTCTGACATCGGCAAGGATCAGGGCTGCGACAAGAAGACTCTTGCTGCGATCGACGAGAGACTCAATACACAGCACGGACTTGTACTCAACAACCCAGCATTCACAAAGTATTACATCCAGTATGGTGAGATTTCTACATACCCAGGCGGATACAAGGAGAATGCCGGAATATTCACACATAACAATGCATGGATCATCTGTGCCGCTGCTTACGCAGGTGCTGGCGATCAGGCATTTAAGTACTACTCAGAGATAGCTCCTGCTTTCACTGAGGAGACATCAGATATACACAAGACTGAGCCATATGTATACGGCCAGATGATCGGTGGTAAGGATGCCGGATCAGACATCGGCAAGCCAGGCAACCACTTCGGACAGGGCAAGAACTCATGGCTTACAGGTACAGCTGCTTGGAACATGGTAGCTATATCACAGTACATCCTTGGTATCTCAGCAGACTTCGATGGTCTGAAGATTGATCCATCTATACCTGCTGCATGGGATGGAATGACAGCTACTCGTCAGTTCCGTGGTGCTACATACGACATCAAGGTTTCTAACCCTGATCACATCAACAAGGGCGTTAAGAGCGTTGTAGTTGATGGCAATGCTATCGAGGGCAATGTTATTCCAGCATTTGGCGACGGCAAGACTCACACTGTAGAGGTTGTAATGGGTTAATGCATTACATATCACAGCTTGCTGTGATACAGATATAATATACATACAAAAAGACAGCCATCTCTGTTTCAACCACAGAGATGGCTGTTTTTTTATGCCCGTCCCTCCTGGGGGACGGAGGTACCTGACCCCATGGCTACTGGATTAACAACATGGGATCTACCGGATTCCCGTCTTTTTCTATTGCAAAGTAGAGATTTGTTCCCTCTTTGGTGTAGAACCGGCTTGGCTCGCCAATAGTTCCTACGACATCACCAGCTTCCAGATACTCTCCGAGGGCAACCTTTATATCCTCAAACTGTCCAAGTGTAACTACATAGCCATTGCCCAGGTCAAGTTTTACATAGTTTCCCAGTTCGGAATTGCTTGACACCTCAGCCACCTTACACTTGTATACCGCCTTTACCTCATCGCCGGTCTTTGCCTCGATCACCATGGCAGGGCTGCATTTGTACTCCTTTAATGTCTCAAAGTACACTGTGGTATCCATGCTGTACGGAATTATCACATTTCCAGTCAAAGGCCAGCTTATACTCTCTTTTGGATCATAGCTGAGAGTCTCCTCTCCACCTGTTGCGGCGGACACTGCCTCACTGTCTTCCTGTGTATTCTCAGAATCCACATCACTCTGCCCAGCATCATCTTTAGTTATCTCAGCATCTGTATCTCCGCCATCCAGATCTGCAGCTGAATCTTCTGCATATGTGCTGTCCGCAGTCGCATCACGCTCCACATCATTGCGTGTACCATCCTCTGTGCCTGCATTTTTATCCTTGCCACTTAACGTCTCTTTTGTCTGCATGCCTGACTCAGATGTATCTCCATACGGTGTATTCTGTCCGATCACAATATTTTTTTCCTTTGAATTTGTCTTTGCGTTATAAAGTCCCAGCACCGTCACAAGCACAGCCATGCCTGTGATGAGCGAGATATAGAAGATATTCTTCTTTACTCCGCTTAAAAATTTCTTCATATTCATCACCTCATTTGTAGCATGCACAGATGATCCGGAAATTATACAACTATTGGAAATTTTGTTTTCTATTTTGATACAGTTACCCCTGTGTAATAATATTGGATTATCTCATCATAACTCTCACCATTTGCCGCCAGCAATGCTGCGCCATAGAGTGACATTCCAAGGGAGTTTCCCACACCTACAGTTATCACCCTGTAATCTTCTCCCGGCTTGTCTATATGTACATTTGTGGACTGCAGGCCGAGCTGTCTGCAGAAATCATCCGCATTTATCTCACATCCAAATACATTTACAGTTCTGGCAAATCCTGATGCTGTGGCGTCCGACACCCTGACATCTTCACCACTCTCCGTCTGGCTCTGTGACAGCCATCTGTCAAATGTTTTTCTGAGTCTATCCCCACCGAACATCAATGTTGTTGAAAAATCAGACGCCATCCTGTCAGCGCCGCTGTCCACCTGTCTTAAATACGGAATGTCATATCCATATAACTCTTCCGCACTCACAGTATGTCCAACACTGACTACGTGATACACAGGCAGTATGACCTGTCCATCATATCGGATGGCAACGCCCCTTGTGTTTGACACTGCCGCATGTGAACGTCTTGCCACGTTTCTGTACTCGTCCCCCCATTTTTCCTTCAGCTCCGCATATGTATATCTGATCTCTCGCAGCTCCGATTCATTTATAAGGTCATTTTTCCCAGTCTGAGACGTATCCTGATTTTCCATCTGGTAATACACTCCCGTGCGCAGGACTACAGCCATCGCCTTGAGCATTTCTTCATTCCAGTCGTCCTGCATCATCCCCATGAGCACCGACTCTATATACTCCTCCACGTCCATCAGATCATACTGCCCATCTTCATATACACATACGCTTTTTCCACTGGGTTGTCCCTCCGACAGACTGACCGGATATCTGTATCTGGCATAGATAGAAGAAATTATATATGACAACAACACAGCCACCGCAATACCTATAATGACAGTTCTCAATTTCTGCATATTCTCCCCCCTGTTATGTCTATATCTTCCCGGAAATTAATCACACACTCTCCATAACGGACCCACCACTTCCTGATACTATGTATATCCATTTGTTTTCGATTATATGAATACAGTTGCAAACAGTGTTAACCTTCAAAACGACAACTCTCTTTGTGGATAATTTATTGTGCTCTCTCTACGGATAATTTATTGACAAATGGAACATGACATAATATGATAGTAGCGTATTCAAGATTAACGGTTCGATTGCTATATAAGGTAAACTTTTCTTTGGAGTATTCTCTGTAAGATATTCTCTATAGGGTATATTGTAGTGTTTTCATTGAGTACAAAATTTCAACATTTTAGGAGGTACTCGTGATGAAGAACGGTACAGTTAAGTGGTTCAACGGAGAAAAGGGTTATGGATTCATCTCAGACGATGAAACAGGAAAGGACGTATTTGTTCATTTTTCAGCTATCAACGCTGATGGATATAAGACTCTTAACGAGGGACAGAAGGTTTCTTTTGATGTAGAGGCAGATCCAAAGGATGCTTCTAAGGAGAGAGCAACAAACGTAACAGTTGTAGCTTAATTAGCTGGCACTGACATGTGGTTGTAAACCATATCATCATATGACTTAAGGTCATAAAAGAAGCCGGAATACAGATGATTCTTTTCATTCTGTATTCCGGCTTCTTTTATTTATGCTTTGCTTCCAAGTGCTTTTTTGCGTGCTCTATATTTTGATCTTATGTATCTACCAGCTACCGACAATTCAGTAGTCTTCCATTTGCTTGTTTTCTTCGTCTTAGAAGAGAGCAGTGAACATGACTCATTCTTGTTGCTAAGACTCCAGCAGAAATAGCTTATATTGTACTTGTTGAGCTTGCCGAGCCACTTGCCCGTGTAGGAGGAGTTTATTCCGCCTCCGCCACCCGCAGCTGACATTCCAAATTCTGTAACCATGACTGCTATGCCCTTCTTTCTTGCATAGTCAAGCTTTGCAGGCAGATATTTATTGTGGCTCCATTCGTTTGCATAAAAATGAAGTGAGTACATGATATTCTTGTATCCCTTTATAGGACTGTTTGCGACCTCATTGTGTGTACCATCAGATCCGAGCTGTGACCATGTCGGCGTTCCAACTACTATTATCGCTTTCTTATCATATTTTCTTATCACTTTAATGACCTGTGTTGCATATGACTTGATCGATGTCCAGCTACAGCCATTCGGCTCATTGCATATCTCATATATGACATTCTTCTGATTCTTGTACTTGTTGGACATCGTAGCAAAGAATTTCTTCGCCTGCGCAAGCTGGGTCATAGGATTGCCATCATTCAATATATGCCAGTCGATTATGACATACATTCCAAGCTCTGTAGCATATTTTACACCCTTGTATATCTGGTTTCTGAGCTGTGCCTGATTGCCGCCTGAGCAGTAGCCATTGTACTCGGAAGTATACATCGCAAGTCTCACTGCATTTGCGCCCCAGTCATCGCGAAGTGTCTGGAATGCTGCCTTATTCACGTAAGGATATCCCACATCCCAGTTGATACCATGGGTACTGACTCCCCTGAGCTGGAACTTTCTGCCCTTTGCATCCACCAGATCCGCTCCCTTCACAGCAAGCCTGCCATGGGTTGCAAGCGGAGTCTTCGCCGCAGCAAATGCATCTGCATCCGGCTGGATCTCTGCCACCGTAAATACCATGACAAATACTAGCAGAAGTGAAACGATTCTCTGCCATACTCTTCTTCTTTTCATATGTATATAACCCCCTTTTTGAATACTGACCCTGCAAATTCGCCTTATGCAAATTGCCGGTGCCATTAGTTTCCCGCGAAAACTATATATATTTATCATACCATAGCTACGAAGAAATTGACAAGTTTTGCAGCTATTTTGCAACATGGCAACATGTTTTCGGTTATGTTGATTATTCTAATATATTTATATATAATATTATTATCTAAATATATGCAGGGGATTATATATGCTTACACATACACTTTATACAATCGTCGAGATGCTAAATTACTTTCTTATTTTCTATATTTTTTTCGGGAGGCTGCCTGCTAAAGGTGTACCTAAATATATAGTTTTCTTATGCAGCATTTTCGCTTTTAATTTGCTGCCATTAAATGTGGAACTAGACACATATGTATTTTTCGCACTTGGCTTTCTGATGTCCATCTTCCTTGTCAACGGCAGCAAACAGGAAAATATGATTAACTTTATAAGTGTGTTTACACTAAATCATATTTTTTCACTGCTGTTTCTGTATTTTTTTGCGATTGTTAAGGATATATCATTTGAAAATGCGGCAGGGGTTTTGACTTATTGTATATTTACCAATTTGGCTGTAACACTGTCTCTTTCAATCAGCATCCTGTGTATCAAGCTTACCGACATCCATGCTGATCCTTTCATTATTTTCCACTCTAAAATCTATTATATTTTGCTTGCAGGCTCCTTATTTATAGTTTCTGGAATTATCGGTACATTGCAGGCTCTGACTCAATTTTCTAATATCAACTATTACATACTAAACATGGCATCACTATTTTTCATTATACTGATAATTATATTTTTTTTGATGTGGATTGCATTATCTAATATATACAGAAAACAATTATTTCATAAACACCAGGAGGAGCTTGCCAGGCTGAGAATGTCTGATCAGGAAAAACAATTTACGATAATTCACGACAGCGATGCTGCCTTGAGGAGATTCAGGCATGACTCTGCAAACCACATAACGATACTAAACAGCCTGTTAAATTCTCAGAAATATTCCGAGGCAGCTCTCTATCTTAAAAGTCTGGGTATTGCATTCGAAGAGACAAACTGCGTTACATACACAAATATAGCTGCTGTAAACGCAGTTGTATCTCACTATCATCAGAAAATTAAAAATAAAAAATTTGAATTCAACTGGATTAATTCATGTATTTCTATTCCCAGCAATATAGACGCTTTCGACATTTGCACAGTCCTTGATAATATACTTTCAAATGCACTGGAGGCATGTGAAAAGATCCCTGCCGACACCGAAATACAGCCAGCGATAAATATTGATTTATCTGTCAGGAATTCGCATTTAGTAATACATCAGTCAAATACAACTGCATCTCCAGCAGTTATTGATGCAAATGGACTTCCTCTCACCACCAAAAATGACAAAGCCGCTCACGGTTTCGGAATTTCAAACATCAAACATACCATAGACAAATATAACGGAGTATTTAAATTCAGGCAAAGCAACAGTCTTTCTTACATTGACATAATTATGTAAACCATATAGCCGTCAGTATACCACACCTGAACCATATACCAATAGGAGGAAACACATGATATATATCGGAATCTGTGACGATGAAACCATACATCAAATTAAAAACCGAGATTGCTGCGAACAATTTTTTTCTGGTAAAAACATAGACCACTCTTATATTTTTTTCCATTCAATCTTTGATGTTTTATCATATAGTTCTCATCACATTTCCGTATTGCTGCTTGATATAGAAATGAATGATTCCATCAATGGTGTACAGCTCATGCACAGACTCCAGCACAGCCGTTTTGTCGGATCTATTATATTTATATCCAGCCATACCAATTATGTATATGATAGTTTCAGTCCTAAAACAATTGGGTTCTGTCCAAAGCCAATCAAAATAGAGAGATTATTTCCGCTATTAGAATCTTCCCTCCGCAGCCACTGCAGTAATCACCCTGTTTCATTCAACAGCGCTCCAGAGGGAAAAATCTATCCTGGTGACATCATATACATATATTCAACCGGACACTATATCAATGTTGTAACGTACTCATCCGGCAATCACCTATTCGTTATGGATATCAAAGGTGCAGAAAATATATTGCAGAACACCAACATAATTAGAATTCACAAGTCATACATGGTCAACATGTCCTGCATAAAAAGTGTCAATTCCTCTGATATTACTTTATTAGAAAGCATCATTGAGATCAGGCATCTTCCTGTTGGTCGCTCATATCGAAACCAGGTAAAGGCTTTGTATACCGAATATCTGCTCAAATATTAGAGTGCATGGCACCCCGTCCATCTAATCATTTGAATCAGCTGTGATAACCTGATTTACCGGATTGTCACTATCTGTATAATCAAACTCCGTACCATCAGCAAATGTAACATTAAACTTTCTGCACTTATCAGATGTGAAATACCCTACGATTTTCACATATTCATTACTATCACATATATGAATAGTAAGATCATTCCAATCTGTTCTGTACACCTTTATATCAGATGCCACTATTGTCTCACCGAATTTTAATGTATTTACACCGTCATCATCCTTTATTGTGTAATTACCGAAGTCTCTCTGTATGATATACGTGTCATCTCCATCACCGCCTTCAAGGTGATCATCTCCACTTCCGCCATCCAGCACATCATTCCCAGCTGCTCCCAGCAGCCTGTCATCTCCGGTTCCACCATATAAACAGTCATTTCCACTGCTTCCATTTAATGTATCAGCTCCATCATATCCATATATGACAAAACCACTATCATCAAAACCACCAAGCTGATCATTATCAGGAGTACCATTTAATACTCTGGCCGGACTATTGTAAGAAGTGATGTCTATAATAGTATCTCCGAATATAAGACTGAATTCTCTATTTTTTTCAGAGCTGAAAAAGCCTTCAATAATCAGTTTGTCCGAATCCGAATTATTCAGCGACGTGTCATCACCATCTCCCATAACCATCGTAAGATTATTCCAATTTGTCCTGTACGAATGGATATCCTCGATATTATAGTCACTTATCTCAATGTAATTATGACCCGAATCATCATTTATTGTATCTATTCCATATCCTTTTTTATAAATATATGTATCAGAACCCGAACCACCTGACAGATAGTCGTTGCCCTTACCACCATCAATGCAGTCATCACCGGCATTGCCTGTGATCCTATTGTTGCCATCTCCACCGATCAAGGTATCTGAACAATCGCTTCCAACCAGCTGATCATCTCCTCCGCTCGATATTATTGTCACTCCATCATCATATATCGTCGGCATATATTCTGTCTTTGACGTATCATAAATGTTTCTCAAAACACTGTCCTTATCCGTTGCACAGCCTGTATAACCATCTGCAAATACCAGTCTATAACCCCTGGCATCCTTGTCCACACAATATTTTTTCAATACTAATGTATCATCTGTTCCGGCAAATGTAATAAGCAAGTCATTCCAATCACTCCTGTATGCTTTTATCTTATCTGATTCAATGCCATCACAAAAAATTATAGTATTTTCCCCGGCAGCATCTGTTATCGTATCGTTTCCATCTCCCATGTTAAAATAATATATGTCGTCTCCTTCTCCTCCGTCCATGAAATCGTTTCCACTGCCTGATATCAACAGATCATCTCCGGTTCCACCATTCATATAGTCGTTTCCAGTTCCACCAGATATAAAATCATTTCCGTCTTCTCCATACAGCTGGTCACTGCCTTCTCCGCCATATGTTATATCGTCCGAGCCACCTGACAGTATTCTATCTGTATCTGAATCTCCAAATATTATATCACTGTCTTCTGAGGCAACAATATAATCATATCCTGCCCCCGATGCTATTATTCCGCACGCCCTTTCAGTAAATACTGCATCTGAGGCATCGGTTGCTGTAGCAACCGTATATTGTTCATCTCCATCAATATCAGATAGCATATCTCTGATCTCATATGTATTATCTCCAGACTCCATCAAAACATTATCAATAATCGACTTGCCATCACTGATTATGAGCATATCATCTGTCTCAACAGATTTAATTACAACTTCCTCTCCAAGCTCGAACACTGTGATATCCTGTATATCCAGATCTGCTCCAAGCTGTATTGTCATCCTTCCATCCTGATCATCAATAATATCAATTCCGTATCCTTTGTTGAACACATAAGTATCGTCTCCAGCTCCGCCATACAATTTATCATTGCCTGCTCCGCCATCTAACTTATCTGATCCGGCATCTCCCCAGATAATATCGTCTCCAGCCTCACCATACAGTGTATCATCTCCTGCTCCTCCGTAAATTGTGTCAGAGCCATCCCCGGCTTTTACAATATCATTTCCTTCATTTGCATATATTATATCGGAAAGCTTGCTGGCTGTTATCTTATCATCACCTGCAAACGCATTTACCATAGAGCCATCAACTACCGTTCTCAGATCATCACTGTTTTCTGTGCCATATATATGCCTGAATGGGCTCTTTTCATCTGTACAATGCATAGATACATTCTTAAATTGCAGTGTATAATCTGAAAGATCTTCACTTTTACAAAAATCCTTAATGGTCAGACTATCAGAGTTATTTTTTATATATATGGTTGCATCATTCTCTCCTGTTCCATTTACCAATATATCTTTTGGCGTAAGATCTAAAAACTGTATTGTATTACTGCCACCGGCATCAATTATTGTGTCTTTGCCATAACCTCTTGTAAACACGTAAGTATCATTTCCATCTTCGTCCTCAAGGATGTCATCACCTGCACCTCCGTCAAGCAGATCATCGCCTGAGCCGCCATATAAATGATCTTTTCCTGAATTTCCATACAATTTGTCATTACCTTCGCCACCGTAAATAATATCATTTCCTATATCTCCGCAAAGTACATCATTCCCAGCCTCTCCAAATACCATATCATTTAACGAAGTTCCACTGTATTGATCATTTTCGTCTGTTCCTAAATATATATTTCCTGCATTTGCCATATCTATTATTTCTTCAAATCTATTATCTATTGCAGCAAAATGCTTCTCAAAATCACTCATACAATGTGTTTTATGTATAGTGTCATAAGCTTTAAAGTACAGGCAAAAGTCATATATTAAGGAATCTATATTTCCCCCTTTTTCAAAGTTCTCATCCAGAACATAATAAAGTTCAGCTATATTAACCTCATTACCTCCAGCGCTGTTTTTATATTCAACAATTCCGTATAAATATCCCCCCATCACCGAATCAAGATTTAATACATTATAGTATTGATTCTCAATATCTCCAATAATTCCACGTAAAATTGCAGCAGCATTACTGTTCGGATTATTGCCGTCAACACCTTCAAAGGGTCTTCCCATAAAACTTTCAATGACTTTAAGATCTCTGGCATCAATATTTCCACCCCGGCTATTAGGTTTTATGGATTTTGCATCTGTAATATAATATAAAATTTTTTTCACATAACGTCTTTTTTGAGCTATATCATTTGACATACAAAACTGAGTAAATAATTTTCCCAGCTCACCTGTTTCATCCTCTCTCATCGCTGCATATATATTTTGCACATTTCCAGATGTTACAACTCCACCATGAGTTGTATCTGAAGATTTGATCGGGAACCAAAACTCACTAATAACCGTATTTGTTTTTTCACTCCTATCATCCAATTTAACATCTGAAATTTCTGCTAATCTTGTTCCGGTTGCCTCATCAATAACACTTTCTTCTTTATGCGCTAAACTGATTGATATGATACCCAAATCTCCAAGACCTTTTAGTTCATTTTTTTCTGATATTCCATTATGATTCGCATCAACCCATATCTGCAGTTTCTTAAATACCGAATCATCCTCATCTATCAGATTGTCATCATTCTCATCAAACTCTTTTAGAGCATCGAATCCGGAACTCGATTTTTGTCCATTTTCAAGAGTCACCTGATCTCCAAACAATTCTCCTCCATTGTCTATTTTTCCATTTGCATTTCTATCTAATGCAAGGAAGCCATCCTCGGTTCCAATCCATGCTGTTTTTTCCGAAAAACCATTATTGTCAAGATCAAAATTCACTCCTTCATCCAGTGATTTAAGTTCTATCCCTTCATTTCCTAAATCAATCACAAGCGGATCTCGTGGAGGCTGCGCGTTTCCTGCACTATCATAATCATCACTGTATCCTTGTATTAGCTTCATCAGTTCATTGTATCTACTTTCATCTCCCTCATTTATCGCCTCTAATATGTAATCAATAAATCCCTCATCAATACAGACATCATAAGCTGTTCTTACATCCTCCATTGCATTGTTGAGCTCCGCTGCCTGAGCCTTCTGTGTATCAGACAAGACATATACCCCGGCTCCAAGCACACCTGCCGCAGCGACTTTTTGTCCAAGTCTCGGATCAGATGCTATAAAGTCCGCTGCAGCTTTTAAAAATCTGTCACAATATACTTTTAACTCCAATGTTACAGAATTGTTCAGATCTGGATTCGTATTTATCTTTGTATTCACAGCATTCAACAATGTTACGCCTGCCACTAGTTTCAGCAAAACATCCACATCTATATAACCACCACCACCTGGTTGAAGACTGCTGCCAATTCCACTGCCATCAGGCTGAGGATCTTCGCCATAATTTCCATTCTTATTTCCCGGAAATAAAATCACATCATTTGCTGCTCCAGCCTTGACCGGTGATGAAACCTTACTCGTCTCTGAGCTTGTGACAGGGACAGGGTTTTTTTGCCTTCTTTTCACATGTCTTTGAAACTTATACAATATCAATCCACTGTCCTGAACAAAATACTGTATTTTATATTCAATATCCTCTGTATAAACTTTAAATGTTCTGGTAATATCAAAAAAACATTCACCATCCTCTATTAGAGATCTAGTTCCTTTTTTATATTTTGGAGACGAATCTACATATGCCTTCAGCTGACTTTCTGCAAGTTTCTTCTTGGGCTGAACAGAGAAAGAGTACGGTTTTACTTCATATAGATAACCAATATCTTCTTTTTCAAAACTAACATCTGCATATCCTCGTTTATACTGTCGTTTTTTCCCCGTATATGCATTTTCCTTTATTATCGGTTTTGGATAAGTCACCTGCATTTCCAGCTTTATCTTATCAACTCCATATTTCTTTAATATATCTTTCTGAACTTCCTTATGAAATTTTGACCAAGGAAGCCCATCCACAAACACTGCTACATGCCAATTCCCTGCGGATGCTTTCTTACTCAACGAGTCACTTACGGCATCCATATTTTCGCCTATTTCCTCAGCTAATGCAGCTTCTATGCTAATTTCCGGTACTGGTCCATCACTTTGTGCAAATGCTGTAATTATTCCACTGGTCCATATATTCGCACACAGACATACACATAAAATCCAAGATATAATCCTATACAACTTCTTGTTTGAATTCATTTACATAATCCCCCAATACTATACTTTTTACTTACCCAAGTGTTTTTTCATCAATTCATACAGCCAATTAAATATCGTTAATTCACTCATTCTTATCACCTCCCTCCACACATTATTATCTAAGCAGAAAGCCGGTGCAATTGATCCTGCATTAACGACATTATTTCTTCATAAACGACATGTTTTTACTTTCAGCAATCTAATATCAGGTGGCACACATGCAAACAAAGGGCTGCCGGAATTTTCTCTTATCCCGGCAGCCCTTTGTTAAATCTTACCTTCAAATCACCTTCTGCTCTTTAAGCCTTTTTATATTCAGGTTCTTTCTGTATTCAATTTCCGCCAATACCTCCGGACTGTTCCTTTGCTCAGTAAACAACCTTATCTGTTCTTTCGCATACTCCAATCTTTCTGCCTTATCATTTTCATAATCTTCTTGTGTATAAGCAATGTAACCAAATTTCATTTCTTTTAGCGTTTCCATGTTTCTTCTTTCATATAGCATCATCTTATTTTTTTTATATTCCTCAACATTCTTATATACTATAAAATTTAATAATCCTTCCCTATTACATTTTACTTCTGAATACAATGACAACGCTAATTGTGAAAATTTCTGATAAAAAGAAACACAACTCTGTAAATCCGTAACTCTTTCAAACGTCGGCAATAACAGTTTTTGTACTATATTAATAGTCAATTCTATAGCCTGCTGAAAATCTTCTTCTGCTATATCTGGTTTGATCAACGGATATTCTATTTCTGGTATATCTGGCAACTCATCATTATCAAATTTTAATCGCTTATATATACCTACATCATAGAGATCTATCCAGTCTCCATTATCTCTTGGGGACATACTAAAATCTATCTCCCGACCATACACTGTGGCCAATCCTCCAATTGTAAGATATCCCATTCCTATAAGATTTCTGAATGTTATAACCTCTATAATCTCATCATTTATTACCTTAACAAAATATGGATATCTTCCCCTGACTTTCTTAAACCCATATGGCTCAAGAAATTCCTTTAATGCATTTTTTAATGGTACGTCTATCTTCTTCATCTTCTTCTCTCCTCCTACCCTACGCTACCGTTGCTACCCCACATTCCAGATGTGCTACCTTGTACCCATCTTTTGCTGACATGCCAGTATCAAGTGTTAAAATATGCAATATCTCATCATTTATAACCCTAACAAAATACGGCTGTCTTCCCTTCACTTTGATAAATCCAAGTGATGCCAGCCTTTCTTTATAATATTTTACAAACTCCCTCTGAATATTTCTTGCCATTCTTCTCTCCTATTATATCCTTTCATTTATTATCGGTTTTAAGTAACCCCATATATTTCAAGCTTTATTCTGCCACCTCCTTCTACATTATATCTGAGAAGAAACGCAAGTACAATCCAACATGCATTAACGACATTATTTCTTCATAAACGACATGTTTTTACTTTCGGCAATCTAATATCAGGTGGCACACATGCAAACAAAGGGCTGCCGGAATTTTCTCTTATCCCGGTAGCCCTTTGTTAAATCTTACCTTTAAATCACCTTCTGCTCTTTAAGCCTTTTTATATTCAGGTTCTTTCTGTATTCAATTTCCGCCAATACCTCCGGACTGTTCCTTTGCTCAGTAAACAACCTTATCTGTTCTTTCGCATACTCCAATCTTTCTGCCTTATCATTTTCATAATCTTCTTGTGTATATCTAACAAGTCCAAGTTTCATTCTTTCTAATATCTCTTTGTTTTCCTTTTCCCATGTTATCATTTCCTCTTCTTGATATTTCTCTACATCCTCATACACCAAAAAATTTAGTAATCCTTCTTCATTATCCTTTATTTCTGGACTCAACGTCAACTCAGATCCTGAAAATTGCCGGTAAAAAGAAACACAACTCGGCAGATCCGTGACTCTAGCAAACGCAGGCACCAATACATCTCTTACCGTGTTAACCGCAAGTTCTATAGCCTGTTGAAAATCTTCTTCTGCTATATCCAGCTCAATTAATGGATAGTGTGGTTCTGGTATATCCAGCTGTCCTCCATTTTCAGCTTTTAGGCATTCATATACTCCCCCATCATAGAGATCTATCCAATCTCCATTATACCTTGGAGACATACTAAAATCTATCTCCCGACCATACACTGTGGCCAATCCTCCAATTGTAAGATATCCCATTCCTATAAGATTTCTGAATGTTATAACCTCTATAATCTCATCATTTATTACCTTAACAAAATATGGATATCTTCCCCTGACTTTCTTAAACCCATATGGCTCAAGAAATTCCTTTAATGCATTTTTTAATGGTACGTCTATCTTCTTCATCTCTCCTCCTACCCTACGCTAGATGGGGTAATTCGCATATGCTTACAACCTTTATCCACTTTCTTATCTAAACAAAAAACAAATAGATACTACGACAACTAATCAAACAAATCTGTGATATCTCTTCTCTCCACGGCAATTCCAATACCATTGAGATATTCTATGTTTCTATCATAGTGTTCTCTCAATAATTGCATGCCCTGTTCATAGTTCTCTTTACAATCTTGAAATCTCTCTCTATCTGCATATAGTTCATGTTCCCATTCTATTTTACTAATCAGCTTTTTGTTTTTTTCATCACTATCCAACGGACTATTAATTATTTCATCCTTTTGCACATCAAAATTCTGTTTAAAACTATTTAAAGGAAACTTTTTTCTCAAAAAGTACAATGACTCTTCAGCATTATACTGATCATTCAAACTCAAGTCCGACTGATGGATATTTACACCATCATACTTCATCAACCAACTCAACACATTCTCCATATTTATTATCTTGTCGAATTCTGCTACTATATCCCTTATACCAGTCCTCATTTCCCCTATGATTTCATCCATTGTCTCTTCTTTGTAATAGTACATTTTTAGATCTCTTGGATATTCTATTACCTGATTTGGGAAATTCTTTTCTCTATAATATCTTGTATAATCCACCAACCAATCACTATTGTGTCTAGGTGTCACAGAAAGGTTAATCTCCTGTCTGTATACCGTTGCTACCCCACATTCCAGATGTGCTACCTTGTACCCATCTTTTGCTGACATGCCAGTATCAAGTGTTAAAATATGCAATATCTCATCATTTATAACCCTAACAAAATACGGCTGTCTTCCCTTCACTTTGATAAATCCAAGTGATGCCAGCCTTTCTTTATAATATTTTACAAACTCCCTCTGAATATTTCTTGCCATTCTTCTCTCCTATTATATTCTTTCATTTATTATCAGTTTTAGGTAACCCCATATATTTCAAGCTTTATTCTGCCACCTCCTTCTACATTATATCTGAGAAGAAACGCAAGTACAATCCAACATGCATTAACGACATTATTTCTTCATAAACTACATGTTTTTACTTTCGGCAATCTAATATAAGGTGGCACACATGCAAACAAAGAGCTGCCGGAATCTTACACAAATTCCGGCAGCCCCTGCTGCATTCTATATTGATAAATATAAATTACTTGTCAAGTGAAACCTTAACCTTCTTAAGCTTCCAGATCTCCTTTGCATACTCCTCGATAGTTCTGTCTGATGAGAACTTTCCAGCGCATGCTGTGTTGAGCATAGCCATCTTTGCCCAGCCCTTCTCATCCTGGTATGCTTCGTTAACCTTCTGCTGAGCCTCTGCATATGAATCGAAGTCCTTGAGGATGAAGTATACATCTTCCTTTGTGAGAGAATCATAGAGATCTCTGAATCTGTCCGGATCATCCTTTGCATAAGTGCCATCGATAAGCTGTGTGAGAACTCTTCTTACAGCCTGGTTGTTATTGTAGATATCCATTGGGTTGTAGCCGCCCTCGCGCTCATACTTCATAACCTCTTCTGCTGAAAGTCCGAAGATAAATGCGTTCTCGATGCCAACTTCCTCAACGATCTCTACATTTGCTCCATCCATGGTTCCAAGTGTAGGTGCACCGTTCAGCATGAACTTCATGTTACCTGTACCTGAAGCCTCTCTTGAAGCTGTTGAGATCTGCTCTGATACATCTGCTGCTGCGAAGATGATCTCGGCATTGGATACTCTGTAGTTCTCTATAAATACAACCTTGATCTTGCCTTCGATTGAAGCATCGTTGTTGACAACATCTGCAACTGAGTTGATGAGCTTGATGATAAGCTTAGCTCTCTTGTAGCCTGCTGATGCCTTTGCTCCAAAGATGAATGTTCTTGGGTACATATCGAATTCTGGCTCTGTCTTCAGTCTGTTATACAGATGCATAACATGAAGAATGTTCAGGAGCTGTCTCTTGTACTCATGAAGTCTCTTAACCTGTACATCGAAGATCGAACGAGGATCTACATCCACATTGTTATGCTCCTTGATGTACTTTGCAAGACGGATCTTGTTCTGGTACTTGATGTTCATGAACTCATGCTGGCACTTCTCATCGTTCACATATACCTTGAGCTTCTTAAGGTGTGAAAGATTTGTTATCCACTCATCACCGATCTTGTCTGTAATCCAGTTTGCAAGAAGTGGGTTAGCATGAAGCAGGAAACGTCTCTGAGTGATACCATTTGTCTTGTTGTTGAACTGCTCTGGTCTCATCTCGTAGAAGTCCTTAAGCTCTCTCTCCTCAAGGATCTTGGTATGAAGAGCTGCAACACCGTTTACTGAGTAAGAACCTGCAATTGCAAGATGAGCCATCTTAACCTGACCATCGTACAGAACTGCCATATTCTTAACCTTATCCTGGTTGCCCGGATACATCTCCTGGATCTTAAGAACGAATCTTCTGTTGATCTCCTCAACGATCTGGTAGATACGTGGAAGTAATCTTGAGAACAGCTCGATAGGCCACTTCTCAAGTGCCTCTGCCATGATCGTATGGTTGGTGTATGCACATGTTCTTGTTGTGATATCCCATGCGTCATCCCACTCAAGACCTTCCTCATCCATGAGGATTCTCATGAGCTCGGCAACTGCTACTGTTGGGTGTGTATCATTCATCTGGAATGTCACCTTCTCTGGCAGCTTGTGGATATCCTTGTTGAGCTCCTTGAACTTGAGGATTGCTCTCTGTACTGAAGCTGAGATGAAGAAATACTGCTGTCTCAGTCTCAGTTCCTTACCTGCGTAGTGATTGTCATTTGGATAGAGAACCTCGACAATAGTCTTTGCAAGGTTCTGCTGCTCTACTGCCTTCTCATACTCACCCTTGTCAAATGAGTCAAGGCAGAACTCCTGGATTGCCTCAGCATCCCAGATTCTAAGTGTATTTACAACGTTGTTGCCATATCCGATGACTGGAAGGTCATAAGGTACGGCACGAACTGACTGATATCCTTCCTGTATAAAGTAGTTTCTGCCATTCTTGTTCTCAACTCTGACATATCCACCGAACTTAACCTCAACAGCGTACTCTGAACGCTTTACCTCGAATGGGTTGCCGTCCTTGAGCCAGTCATCCGGCATCTCTACCTGATAACCGTCTTTGATGCCCTGCTTGAACATACCGTACTTGTATCTGATACCACATCCATATGCAGGATAGCCAAGTGTTGCCAATGAATCAAGGAAACAAGCTGCAAGACGTCCGAGACCGCCATTACCCAGAGCGGCATCAGGCTCCTGATCCTCTATAAAGTTCAGATCAAATCCTAATTCATCAAGTGCTTCCTTAACTGCATCGTAGTAGGTCAAGTTGATAAGATTGTTACCGAGTGCTCTACCCATAAGGAACTCCATAGACAGATAGTAAACTGTCTTGACGTTCTTCTTCTCATACTCCTTGTGTGTAGCAATCCATCTGTCAATGATGTCGTCCTTTACTGCGTAGCTGACTGCCTGGAATACCTGCTGTGGAGTAGCCTCCTCGATAGGCTTGCGGAAAAGGGTCTTTACGTTAGTAATGACTTCCTTCTTGAAGCCTTCCTTATCGAAATCTGCTAACATCTTCATCTGATTCATTCCCTCCTTGGATAAATAGATATATTTTATTTCCATTTTCACTGTTTCATTCTATCATCAACCCTTTTTTTTAACAATACATGAGGAAAAATTTATTAAATGACGACATAAAATTAGACTATAGTCAAATAGAATTTACAGTTTTTTTACATTAAACGGCGAGAAATGTCTGATAATATCAAAATTTATTGGGAGCTCATGCGTTTTCGATGATTACTAGAATATTGTAAACGTATCTCGTATATGCTATAATGTGACCAGACAGAAGATATTAAATCTATCATTATGCTATATAAGGCACGAACGAACCCCCTGGGAGAGGCGACTCCCAGGGGGTTTTTATCTAACTTCTACCGTATCCACCAGGCATGCAGCACACACAAGGCATACCGCTTACACAACATGACATGAGGGTACATATAGTACAAAGGTTGTTGCAGAACTTTCCGCCGGTCGGCATATCCATTCCATATCCGGCACCTCTGTCCATGTACCACTGGCGTCCGCTCTTGATGGCCTCATATGCCTGTCGGTACTCCTGATTGCCCGGGTCAAGCTCCATGGCGCGCTTTATCATCTCCATGGCCCTTATCTGATTGCCAAGTCCGGCGTTGCACACACCACTGTAATAATGCCATCTGGCATCGTGGTTATCTATCTGATTGAGGACGTTCTTCGCCTCCTCATAGCTTCCGCTGTTCATGTAGTTCTTCGCAGCCTGAAAATATCTGGAATCCTTATCATTTGGATCGTAGTCATTCTGTCTCTGATATCCTCCAAAGCCAAATGGGCCAAATCCTCCAAAACCGCCAAATGGATCATCATACTGTCCGTAGCCTCCTGACGAACCGCCATAAGAGCTCCCACCATAAGATCTACCAGATCCATAACCGCCGCCGTAGCCCTGCGAGCTTCCGGTTCCATATCCACCAGCACCACCGTAACTTGCACGGTCGGCCTCACCACTCACAATGGACTTGTACGCCTGCTGTATCTCCTTGAACTTTTCCTCAGCCTCATCCTTGTGGGGATTGTTGATATTTGCATCCGGATGATACTTGCGGCTCAGCCTTCTATATGCTTTTTTCACTTCTTCTTCGCTGGCACCTCTTTTGAGTTCCAGTACCTCGTAAGGATCCTTCATAATCTGTTCCCTATCCTTTTCACCAAACCATTTATAATCGTCTTTGACTAGGCCTAGTGCTATAATCAAATAATCTTCTATTTGATGACGTTTTTATTTATCTGCATTTTCACCATCTGTATTTTTATCTTCTGCGCATCCACATCTTCTGTTCGTAGTTGCATAATACGCTTCCCATATTCCTGAGTATATTATATTCCTGAGTATTCCTACATTCTCAATAATAGGGAGCATCTCATACTCCTTTGCAAGCGGAGCCACCATCATCATCAGAACGTCCTTCGTCCACTCTGCAAGCTCCTGCCATTTGCCCGGTTCTATGGGCGAATCCACACCCACTGATTGTACATCAACATCCAGCTCATGTGCAAGTCTGCATACAAACGGATTGTAATTTCCTGCTCCTATATCCTTTTCTATATCGTCATATGCATCCATTATGTAGACAAATTTGCCCAGATAATAGCCTATCGTCCTGAGATAAGATTCCCACTCGTCATGAGCCGGTGCACAGATCTCTGCCATGATATTGCCAAAATGCCCCGACAATGCATCCATATCGTCTGATCCCGCATCCTCCAGCTCGCTTATCGCCTTGAGGTTCTCCACTATGCTGCGAATCTTCTGTGGATAATCTTCCTTGAGTCTCCTGCCATTTTTCCCGGCGAGCAGCACATCTGCATAAAGCTTCCGGGTAAACATATGCTCATCGTCCCAGTCATCTATACATTTATAATAGGTAAGGATCACGTTCATGTCAGCAACATAGTCTGTGTACTCATTCTGTACATAAGTATGCTTTGATGCCGGGTGTGCGATGCACCTTCGGCTGCCCGAAAACTTCTCCGGTTCATATAGCCCTGTCAGAAGAAGTACCAGAAATGTCATGTCGTAGCTGAGGCTGATCTGTCCTCTGGCACCATATCTGTCCTTCAGCGATTTGCACAGGCCGCAATAATACTTACGGTATTCATCATATTCTTTCATCTTAAGCTCAGGCTGGTTCACCACTATATATCCAAACATCTCTCAATCTCCACACTATATTCCAACATAAGACTTTATCCGTCTGCGCTGTTACTATGACTTCTTCACAAATCTGTTGCCGCACTTAGGGCATCTGATTTCTATCTTGCCCTTTCCTCTTGGCACTCTGATCATCTGCTGGCATTTGTTGCAGACAAATATCTTGTATTCCTTGCCGGCTTCCTTCTGTTTCTTCGCGCGCTTGAATATATTTCTCACGCCTGCGGTATGCTCCATGAACCATCTGTTCTGCGCCGCGCGCTTGTCATAGTTCTTGGACATGATCCTGACATATCCATATATGAACATGAGAAGTCCAAGGAAATAAAATATCCCTGTCTTGATAAATGCATCCAGCACCATAAATATCAATCCGCCCCAGGTAAGAAATGATGACAACTGATCGTTGCCGTACCTGGATCTCATAAATCTTATAAATTTGTCTTTCATAATCACCATTCTCCTCGTAATTTTCTAAATATTATATATAAAGATACCCGATATTCCAAGTCTCCCATTTCGTATCGGGGGTCAGGTACCTCCGTCCCCAGGGGGGGCAGGCACCTCCGTCCCCAGGCTACATTGTCTCCAGTTTCTCTGCGGATTCCTGGAGCTGTCTGTAGGCTTCCTTCATCCTGCCCATCTCCACGTCATCTACATGATTCATGTCTGTTCGTGTCACAAGCTTCCTCAGATACTCGCAGTCGCTCTTGATCCGCTTCATCTCCTTCTTGTCGAGCTGTACGCCCTTGGTCTCAAGAAGATTCTCTACCTTATATACATACGCCTCGGCCTCGTTCATAATGTCTTTGAACTCTCTGGCTCCAGCCACATCATCCTCGTACTTCTTCGCATCCTCCCTGGCTCTGCGGATCTCCTCCTCCGAAAGGTTGGTGCTGGATGTGATCACTATCTGCTGTTCCACGCCCCTGCCCAGATCCTTAGCTGAGACCTTGAGAATACCATTTGCATCCATGTCAAATGTGACCTCGATCTGAGGAACGCCCGCCATGGCTCTCTTGATACCGCTGAGTCTGAAGTTGCCTAGCAGCTTGTTGTCCCTTGTGAAATGCCTCTCGCCCTGGTATACCTTGATCTCGACATCCCTTTGGAAATTGCCCGCCGTGGTAAATATCTTTGATGCCCTGGTCGGAATGGCTGAATTTCTCGAAATGATGACATTTGCCACGCCTCCAAGGGTCTCGATGGACAGCGAGAGAGGCGTCACGTCCATGAGGAGAATATCGTTCACCTTGTTCGACACGGTGAGCTCGCCGCTGAGCTTGCTTCCCTGAACCGCCGCACCCATGGCAACGCACTCGTCCGGGTTCATATTCTTGGATGGCTCCCTGCCGGTTATGGCACGAACCTTATCCACAACCGCCGGTATACGGGTGGAGCCACCCACCAGCAGCACTTTATCTATCTGATTTCTCGTTATGCCCGCATCGGACAGCGCCTGATTCACGGGTCCCGCCGTTCTCTCCACCAGATCATAGGTGAGCTCGTTGAACTGCTCCCTGGTTATCGTCATGTCTAGATGCACCGGCTGATTCTTCACCGTCGATATAAATGGCAGATTGATGTGTGCAGTCTGCGCGAATGAGAGCTCCTTCTTGGCATTCTCACAAGCCTCCCTCACTCTCTGGGATGCCGTGATATCCTTCGCCAGATTGACCTTTGTCTCCTTTTTAAAGGTCTTGATGACGTAGTCCTGCAGCCTCTCATCAAAATCATCTCCGCCCAGATGATTGTCTCCCGCGGTGGCAAGAACCTCTATGACGCTGTCCCCTATCTCTATAACAGACACGTCAAACGTTCCTCCACCAAGATCGTACACAAGTATCTTCTGCGCCTGACCATTGTCCAGGCCATAGGCAAGAGCCGCCGATGTAGGCTCATTTATGATTCGGAGCACATTCAGCCCCGCTATTCTTCCGGCATCCTTGGTCGCCTGCCTCTGGCTGTCGTCAAAATAAGCCGGGACTGTTATGACTGCATCAGATACCGGTCCGCCCAGATAGCTCTCAGCATCGCTCTTCAGCTTTGCAAGTATGATGGCCGATATCTCCTGCGTTGAATAATCCTTGCCGTCTATCCTCTTTCTGTATGTTGTTCCCATCGCTCTCTTGATGGATGTGATAGTTCTGTCCACATTCACAGTCATCTGTCTCCTGGCAGCCTCACCCACCAGTCTCTCGCCATTCTTCGTGATGGCTACTATGGAAGGTGTGGTCCTGCCACCCTCCGAATTCGGTATGACGGTTGGCTGATCGCCCTCAAGCACTGCCACACAGCTGTTTGTTGTTCCCAGATCTATTCCTATTACTCTGCTCATATATGTCAACCTCTCTGTTATGGTATTCTGATCCACTCATGGGGACGGAGGGGTCAGGCACCTCCGTCCCCATATATTGTATATAATAACCATCACTTATGAACATAATTTGGACAAAAAATAAAGTAAGTATAAAGTTAGGTTAAGAGAGTATAAAAAAAGGGGACGGAGGTTTCTGACCCCTCCGTCCCCGGACTTAATATTCTACTTTGATGCTTTCTCTGCCTTGATAACCACCTGGAATTCCTTCATATCCTTTGCGATCTCTCCGCTTAATGCCAGCAGACAGATAAGGTTCGGAATCGCCATGAGCGCATTCGCTATATCTGAGAAGTTCCATACAAGATCCAGTGATATCGTCGCGCCTACGTATACAACGAGCGAGAACACTATCCTGTATATCATATTGTACTTGTGCGACTTGAACAGGTACTCGAACGCCTTCTCTCCGTGATACTCCCATCCAAGGATCGTGGAGAATGCGAAGAGCACAATTCCTATAGTTACGAGCCAGCCTCCCACCTTGCCAAGTGCAGAGCCAAATGACAGGATCGTGAGAGCCGCACCTTTTATAACAGTTGAGCAGGCAAATGTTCCATCCTCAGCAAATGTATAATGGTTTCCGGCTACATCAGTCCATGTACCGGTAAGACTTCCTATGACCGCCTGACTCTCCTCCACCACAAGCTCACTTGCAAGCTTTGTATTCTCATCCTTGTTGAGTTCGTCGGATGGAAGAACTGAAAGCGTCAGGGTATTTGACGAATTGGATGTATCTGTCAGAATGAGCTGGTCATCTGTGAATTCATATGTATAATCCGTCGTGGTAGTCTTGTTATCAGAATCAACAGCCTCCACAGTAACCGCCGTTCCGCTCACCTGATAGCTGCCCTTTGTACTGTTCTCCGTGATTCCAAGCACACCCGATGATGCAATACAGAGACCTGTGATGGTGCAGACTACTATAGTATCCCAGAATGTACCTGTCATATTGATGTAACCCTGACGGACAGGATTGTCTGTTGTGGCAGCTGCCGCTGTGATGGCCGCCGAGCCCATTCCGGCTTCATTTGAGAATACTCCTCTGGCAACACCGAATCTCATGGCGTTCATCATAGCTGCTGTGATCGTACCACACAGACCACCACCGACTGCCTTGACTGAGAATGCCATCTTGAATATCATGGCAACTCCTGCAGGAAGATTCTGGATATTGACGATTATTACAATAAGTCCGGCTACAACATAGAATATCGCCATCAAAGGAACAACAACTGATGACACCTTAGATATGGTCTTGATTCCTCCAACTATTATAAGAAGGGCAAAAACCGTAAGTATGATTCCTGTCACATATGTAGGCACGCTGAATGTGCTGCTAAGAGATTCGGATATGGAATTGGCCTGTGTCATATTTCCTATTCCAAATGAAGCGATGACTGCAAAGAGTGCGAACAGCCAGCCCAGCACTGCGCCGAACTTCTTATGCTTAAATGCTTTCTTCATAGTGTACATAGGACCGCCGCTCATCTCGCCCTTGGCATTCACCTCACGGTACTTGATAGCAAGCATACACTCTGAGAACTTGGATGTCAGTCCAAATGCCGCGGATATCCACATCCACACCAGTGCTCCCGGACCTCCCGATACCATGGCCGTTGCAACACCAACGATATTTCCCGTTCCTATGGTTGCAGCAAGCGCAGTGGTCAGTGCCGAAAATGGTGACACGTCTCCGGTTCCTCTGCTCTTTGTCCTTGCCTCCTTGCTAAGTGTACTCTTCAACGCATAGCCGAGGTTCCTCCAAGGAAGAAATCCTGTTCTGATCGTCAGAAATATTCCAGTTCCAACCAGAAGCACCAGCATGACCGGTCCCCAGACAAATCCATCCACCGCCGACACGATCTCATTTAACTTTTCCATACAACCGCCTCCTCTTTCCAGGTTATCCATATTATCCGACCCGGCACTCCCCTCATTTTTTGGCCCGAATCAGTTTATATACCCGTAAATTTACTTTATTTTTGCCGTAAAGTCCAGAGTATTGTGGTATTATGGTTATTTTCCTTTATTAATTAAGTTATGTGGGCGGTTGGCAAAATATTATGCGGTATGGTGGTCATTTAAAATTCACCGTTATCGGGCATATCTCCGCCTTGGTTCCTACCCGCATATCGGGGCCAAACACGCCGACTCCGGATGTCACTATGTTATGCATACCGTCAACATTCAGGTAACCGCAGGAATTTTCCCACATCATCGCCACAAGTATGTTGCCTGGGAACATTTGTCCGTCATGGGTGTGTCCACACAGATCCATATCCACACCTGCCGACGACAGCGCCTCCAGCTCCTTTGGTTCGTGATCGAGAACTATGATAGGTTTTGATTTGTCCACATTTTTCGTGATCTCGTCTGCGGATTCTCTGTCTGTGACTCCATTTCCCGGTCTGTGGGCATCGCGGCGGCCATAGATGTATATGGAATCGTTTATCAGCACTCCCTCGTCGCGAAGAAGTGTGATTCCCGCCTTCTCCATAAACTCGTCCATCTCAGAGCTACTGGTCTTCTCCTTCTGTCCGCCAAATGTAAATCCGGCAAGCACCTGCTCCTGTATGTCGTGGTTACCATAGCATGCATACACTCCATACTTTGATTTGATCCCCCGGAGTATTTTCTCAAGCTCCTCCGGCTGGTCAACGGCTTCCCATTCGTTGTCAAATATATCACCCGCTATCAGCACCAGATCTGCGTCCTGCTTATTTATGGAATTCACTATTCTTTGAACCTGCCTGACGCCTAAGTTGTATCCAAGATGAAGATCTGCAACCAGCACTATCTTCATGGAATCCATCTTCTGACCATTCTCATCCCGTGCTTCCTTATTGATGGTCACATCATAAGGCGTCACCCGCACAAGTCTCGCATTTACCACTCCCCAGAATGATATACACATGATAAGTGTTGCGCACACACAGCCTACTATCCTGCGAACCCGCGGCACACATATCTTATCTTTGCTCACTCTGAATACATGAAGCAGTAGGAATCTTCCAAGCTCGGCTATCACTATGAAGAATATCATATAAAGCAGAACACCCAGCCAGTAATTTCCCACCAGCTTCATGCCACGTTTGAACCTTCCCTGTGGCAGGAAGAATGCGATCACCAGCGCCGACGCCAGAAATGCATATAGCACTATCGGGACTATCCAGCCCTTCTTGCCTTTGAGTTTCGGGAAATATGCCTGTACCCAGCCCTTTATTCTCCAGAACAAATATATATTTAACGCTATGTAAAAAGGTGCAATGAAAATTGCTATCATCTTTTTTCTCCTTTGTTTTTCTGACTGGCCAATATACATATTGACGGCAGTCCTTTGTACGATTTATTCATACAATAATATACTCCCAACACCACACATACACAAACTTAATAAATCGTAATTCCACCGTCATCCCCTAATATCCAAATATATTTAAAGAAAGTACAAAATTTTCCTAAATCACATAAAAATAGCCCGAAAGATACAAAATCTTTAAGATTTGTACCTTTCGGGCCGTATTCTCTTGATCAGGGATATTTTTTCCAAAATGCCTGTTTTAAACCCTAATATTATATCCCTTAGTCGTTCTTCTTCACTCCAAGAGTTACCTTCTCACCGTTGATGTTCCACTCTTTGGTGTATCCGTCAACCGAGCCGGTTATGATCTCTGTTGCCATAACGTCGCCGATGATGGCATCCGCATTTGCTGCGATGATGTCATTTGCCTTCTGGCTTCCGTCAGCGTATACAGTGATCTTGTCCATAACCTCGAATCCAGCCTCTTTTCTCATAGTCTGAACCTTGGATACTATCTCACGGACAAATCCTTCCTCAAGAAGCTCCTCTGACAGATTTGTGTCGATAACTACTGTCACACCGCCGTCTGCCTCAGATACGAAACCGTCCATCTGAGCCATGTCGATCAGAAGATCAGCCTCAGTGAGTACGATCTCCTCTCCGTCTGCCTCAAACTTCAGAGCGCCCTCTGCCTTGAGCTCTGCCATGGCTGCGTTGCCATCCAGTGCTGACAGATGCTCCTTGATCTTACCAAGGTGCTTACCGTACTTAGGTCCGACTGTACGAAGCTGTGGCTTGAAGCTGTATGTTGTGTAAGCGCTTACATCATCATCGAACTCAACATTCTTCACGTTCAGCTCATCCTCGATGATTGCCTTCTCCTCACCGAAAAGCTTCTTGTCAGCCTTGACATACATCTTGCCGATTGGCTGTCTGTTCTTGATATTTGCTGTATTTCTTGCTGCACGTCCCAGAACTACGATCTTCAGGATCTCGTCCATAGCTACCTCGAGCTCTGGATCGATCATCTTCTCATCCACCTCAGGGAATGAGCACAGATGAACTGAGAGAGGTGCATCCTTGTCTATATTTCTAACCAGATTCTGGTAAATATCCTCTGCCATGAATGGGAGCATAGGAGCTACTGTCTGTGCTATAGTAACGAGCGCTGTGTAAAGTGTCATGTAAGCATTTACCTTGTCCTGCTCCATGCCCTTTGCCCAGTATCTCTCACGGCCACGACGGACATACCAGTTACTCATGTCATCCACAAACTCCTCGAGAACTCTTGTTGTCTCAGGGATCTTGTATGCGCCAAGGTTTGCGTCAACTGCCTTGACTGTTGAGTTCAGCTTGGACAGAAGCCACTTATCCATAAGTGACAGCTTGTCGTACTCTAGCTCATGCTCAAGTGGATTGAAGTTGTCTATATTTGCATAGAGTACATAGAACGCATATGTGTTCCACAGTGTACCCATGAACTTTCTCTGACACTCAACAACCGCATCCTCATGGAATCTGTTAGGAAGCCATGGTGCTGAATTGCTGTAGAAGTACCATCTGATGGCATCTGCACCATATTTGTTCAGAGCATCCATAGGATCTACCGCATTTCCCTTGGACTTACTCATCTTCTGTCCGTCCTTATCCTGGACATGTCCGAGAACGATTACGTTCTTAAACGGCGCCTTGTCGAACAGCAGTGTTGAGATCGCCATAAGTGAGTAGAACCATCCTCTTGTCTGGTCAACAGCCTCACTGATGAAGTCAGCAGGGAAGTGCTTCTCAAATATATCCTGATTCTCAAATGGATAGTGCCACTGTGCAAATGGCATTGATCCTGAATCGAACCAGCAGTCGATAACCTCTGTAACTCTGTGCATCTGCTTGCCGCACTCAGGACACTTGATGGTTACAGCGTCGATAAACGGACGGTGAAGCTCGATGTCCTCAGGGCAGTTGTCGCTCATTGAGCGGAGCTCTTCCTTTGATCCGATGGCATGTCTGCAGCCGCACTCACACTCCCAGATGTTCAGCGGAGTACCCCAGTAACGATTTCTTGAAAGTCCCCAGTCCTGAACGTTCTTCAGCCAGTCGCCGAAACGTCCCTTACCGATGCTCTCCGGGATCCAGTTTACAGTGTCATTATTCTTAACCAGCTTGTCTCTTACCGCTGTCATCTTGATGAACCATGTATCTCTTGCGTAGTAGATAAGTGGTGTGTCACATCTCCAGCAGTGTGGATACTCATGCTCGAACTTAGGCGCATCGAAAAGAAGTCCCCTTGCGTCCAGATCCTTGAGTACCTCAGGGTCTGCATCCTTTACGAACATTCCGGCAAATGGAGTCTCCTCAGTGAGGTCACCCTTGCCATCTACAAACTGTACAAATGGAAGATCGTAGTTTCTTCCGACATTTGCATCGTCCTCACCAAATGCAGGTGCGATATGAACGATACCGGTACCATCTGTCATAGTTACATAAGTGTCACATGTGATGAAGTGACCCTTCTTGTGCTGCTTTTCACATACAGGCTTTACGCACTCATAGAGTGGCTCATACTCCTTGTACTCAAGATCCTTACCAACGTATGTCTCAAGAACCTCGTATGCAGGAACTGCTGCCTGATCGTCTGCTGCTTCCTTTGCAAGACCGCCGAGAACCTTGTCTGCAAGCGCCTGTGCAAGATAATATGTGTAGCCGTCTGCTGCCTTAACCTTCACGTATGTCTCATCTGGATTTACACAGAGTGCTACGTTTGAAGGAAGTGTCCAAGGTGTTGTTGTCCATGCGAGGAAATATGCGTCCTCTCCAATAACCTTGAATCTTACTACTGCTGAACGCTCCTTGACTGTCTTATATCCCTGTGCAACCTCATGGCTTGAAAGAGGTGTACCACATCTTGGGCAGTAAGGCACGATCTTGAAGCCCTTGTACAGAAGTCCCTGATCCCAGATCTTCTTCAGCGCCCACCACTCTGACTCGATGAAGTCATCATGGTATGTTACATATGGGTTGTCCATATCAGCCCAGAAACCTACCTTGCCTGAGAACTCTTCCCACATGCCTTTATATTTCCATACGGACTCCTTACATTTCTGGATAAATGGCTCCAGTCCGTACTCCTCTATCTGCTCCTTACCGTCGATTCCCAAGAGCTTTTCAACCTCGAGCTCAACAGGCAGACCGTGTGTATCCCATCCGGCCTTTCTGACTACGTTATGTCCCTTCATTGTCTGATATCTAGGGATCATATCCTTGATTACACGTGTAAGAACGTGTCCGATATGTGGCTTACCATTTGCTGTTGGAGGGCCATCGTAGAATGTGTATGTTGGCAGATCCTTTGTCTCTTCAACACTCTTCTCAAATACCTGATTTTCTTTCCAGAAGTCCAATACCTTCTGCTCTCTGTTCACGAATTCCAGTTTAGTCGAAACCTTGTCGTACATGTCGTCTTTCCTTTCTGTGATAAATATAAAAAAGCCCTTCGTCGTAATCAGGACGAAGGGCTTTGAGTTCGTTATACCACCTATTACTTACATACTAACATATGCGCTCCCCTTAACGCAGGAAATACGTCAGAGCCTACTTGATATGCCACAAATGCCTCACCGATTATCACCGCTTTGACACCGCAGCTCTTTTGGTCTGCAACTCCAGAGTGATATTCCGAAAGTCTCTACTGTCACCGGGCTCGCACCGCCCCCGGCTCGCTGCTGATCTCGCAGACTCCGTACTGTCTCTGTCATCGTTTTTATCATCTATCCATTCCTTAGTATAGCAAGTATTTGTGGTTTGTCAATCGCTATATTTGCTGTAGACTCAACTTTATGTTGACCTGTTTTTAACCACTATTTCTTTACGACCGCACTTTTGGCTGTGCTCCATGCTCATTGGCTTTGGCTTTTTCTCAACACATACATCAAATGAACCTGTTGCATCCGAAGAATAAAAATATGTACTTATTATAAGCCATCACAGTGCTTTCTTAACTTTAAAATCACTGCAACGGCCTTTCTTATCTTAATATACATAAAGATCGTAGTCCACGAGATACCACTTGCTGCCTGACTTCACTACAGTGTATGTTATCTTGCCATCTGCGTCATCTTCTGAACCTTTTATCTCGACATCCATATCGATTTCAAGACAATCATCCACTTTCATATCAACATTAAGCCTATCAAGTGTCTTATTTACATCTTCTATCTCGTCTTTTTCATACTTCTCCTCTGATCTATCCTCTATCTTGATGCTCTTTACTGTTCCAACTTCTTCCTTCATATCCTGAACGTCCTCGTTGAACTGATCCTCGACAAAGTTATCGCCCCATGTCTCGTTATAAAGCTCATAGTAGTCATCTTTCATCAGCTCAATCATGGCATCTGCATCGCCATTTTCGTATGCTTTCGCAAGCTCATCACCGATCTTTGTCGCACTTCTCTGTCCCTTACCACCAGAAAGTGCTAACACCAGCACAATAATCACGATGATTACTACTGCGACTATTCCACCAATTATCGCAACAAGCTTTTTGTTGAGTTTCATGCCCGGCTTCATGTCTGCGCCCTGAGGGACACCAGCCTGTGGTCCTGGCTGTCCATACTGGTTCTGCTGACCTGGCTGCTGAAACTGATTAAAGCCTCCGTACTGGTTGTTCTGCTGACCTGGCTGCTGGAACTGGTTAAATCCTCCGTACTGGTTGTTCTGCTGTTCTGGCTGGCCTGGCTGACCTGGCTGCTGGAACTGGTTAAATCCTCCGTACTGGTTGTTCTGCTGTCCTGGCTGGCCTGGCTGCTGGAACTGGTTAAATCCTCCGTACTGGTTGTTCTGCTGGTCTGGCTGGCCTGGCTGCTGGAACTGATTAAAGCCTCCGTACTGGTTGTTCTGCTGGTCTGGCTGGCCTGGCTGCTGGAACTGGCTGAAACCGCCGTACTGGTTGTTCTGCTGCTCTGGCTGACCCGGTTGCTGGAACTGGTTAAATCCACCATACTGATTCTGCTGCTCTGGCTGCTGGAACTGTCCAAATCCGCTATACATATTCTGCTGCTCTGGCTGACCCGGCTGCTGAAACTGTCCAAATCCCCCATACATATTCTGCTGTTCAGGCTGTCCTGACGGATGAGGCTGTCCGTCACTTGCATCTCCACTCTGTCCAGCCCCTTGCGCATTTGCAAATGCACTTACGCCGGGAGTTGTGAGAACTGTAGTTCCCTCGTCTTCGTATTCATCGTCCGTATTCCCAAATCCATTCGTGTTATTCTCGTCCATGCTGCTCTCCTCCTGTGTTAAATCTGATCAAAATTTATCTGTCTCACGGCAAATTTACCTTGTTGTTCATATACATAGTATAATGGTAGCATTTTATACGTTATATGTCCAACTAAAATGTTTATTCCATTGAAGGAATTTTGCCAAAATACTGTATATCATTTCTCACTGTCTCCACCCTTCTTTCTATAGCCCGTAGGGGTACATCCCACAATATTTTTGAATTGTTTTATGAAGTAACTCACACTGCTGAAGCCACACTCAAGTGCAATATCCGTTACCTGTCTATGGGTGGTCCGGAGCAATTCGGCCGCCAGTGTTATGCGGCGCCGTTGGACATATTCCATCGGTCTGTAATGCACATACTGGCTGAATATCCTCTGGCACTCCCTGACGCAGATATTTGCACTTCCTGCTATACCGCTGACGGTTATCTCATCTTTTAAATTTCTGTCTATCCAGCCAAGCATATCCTTTATCCTGACCTCCGCAAGATGCGGCATGTCTGAGTCTCCAGGTGCATTCATATTCTGTGCTATACATAATATCATTCTTGTTAGGCTATCCCTGATGTCAAATTCATATGCATAACCCTCGCCCGCGCAGGCATCAAAACATCTGTCAAATTCCTCAAAGAATGGCTCCATGCCCTCATCTCTCTTCATATGCACAAACGAATGCCCTTTCTCCACAAACGGCTTCATATATTTGGTGTCAAATATACTTCCTGGCGCCCCGGCAACTATGGAACTTTCGAATACAAACGAATGATAACGGCACTCTCCCAGCGACAGCGCCCGGAAAGTGTGAAGTACACCACCGTTTATAAAACATCCCTCACCTGCATTCACAATGCATGAAATATCTCCAGTGACAACCTCCACCTGTCCGCTGAGCAAAACAAACACCTCCAGCTCGTCATGCCAGTGTGGCGGTATGCATCCAGATATAAACTGATGCATATCTGCGTCATACGCAGCAAAGTCAAATTGATGTATATCGTCCGCCCTGCTCTCCCTTCCATGTGTGTCGACCATGACCGTGGTCCTGTGTAGTATCATGCCTGGCTCCTCTCTATGTTTTCTCTATGTTTTCTCTATGTTCACCCGCAGACGAGCCAAACCGCCTGCTTATAACTGTTAAGAACTAATATATGTCGTTTTTGTTATATTATGGGCCGTATTTGTTACAGAATCAAGTCGTTTATTTCGCTATTATGTATACAGATTAAATCATAAGAATCAATAGATGGCGAACAAGGCAGAGCATTCCGGCTGTCTCCGAACCTCTGTCGCATTGTTTACAATACAAAATTTTAAAGGAGAGAAATTTTTATGAACGCTGCCTTAGATATTGATAAACCAGAAAAAACAAAACGGAGCAAACGCACAACCGACATGACAACAGGAAGCCCGGCAAAGCTTTTGTTTTATTTTGCCATGCCTCTTTTTATCGGAAATATACTTCAGCAGTTTTACAATCTGGCTGACACCTCCCTGGCAGGACACCTTCTCGGAGATACCGCCCTTGCACAGATAGGTGCCACCGCCGCACTGTACAGCCTCATCACAAATGTAGCTTTCGGACTTAATAATGGCTTTGCTCTGTTCGTCAGCAGAAACTTCGGTGCGGACAATAAAATTGAGATGAAACGCTCCGTGTGCTGGGCTGTCCTGTTGTCGGTCATATCTACAATACTACTCACCACATCATTTCTAGTCTTTAGACGGCCTCTGTTGACACTTCTTCAGGTGCCTGCTGATACTATGGATGGTGCACTGAGTTATCTTACTGTCATCCTCGCTGGAATACCTCTCACCATGGCTTATAATCTTGAATCAAGTCTTCTGAGATCCATCGGCAACAGTGTGACACCTCTTATCTTTCTCGTGTTCAGCAGCGTGCTCAACGTAATTCTGGACTACCTGTTCATGGGACCTTTCTCCATGGGCGTCCGCGGTGCTGCCATTGCCACCGTCACCTCCCAGGGAATAAGTGCCATACTCGGATTATTCTGTATCCTTCGAGGATATCCTGAGCTCAGATTTGGAAAACAGGATATGAAAGTTTCTATCCACTTTGTATTTGAAATGTTTTGGACAGGTCTCAGCATGGCTCTTATGAGTGCCATATATAATATAGGAAGTGTTATTCTTCAGGGAAGTATAAACGCACTCGGAAATGTCTACATCGCAGCCCAGGTGGGCGGCAGAAGGCTTGCCGAGTTCTTCTACACACCGGGAATTGCCCTCGGAACAAGTGCTGCCACATTTGCCAGCCAGAACTATGGTGCTCACAAAAATTCCAGAATCAAGAAAGGAATATTCGCCGCCATTACCATGTATGGAGTGTGGTGGGTGCTTGCTATGATCTGCACCTTCACCATTGCAAGATCTATTCTAGTGCTGATAACCGGAAGCTCAGACAATACAGTTATATCCAATGGTCTCATGTATCTCAAGATCAGCATACCGATGATACCGCCTATGGCGGTTCTCGTAATAGTACGAAATGCCCTTCAGGGAATGTGCCACTCAGTGGCGCCGCTGCTGTGCAGCGCACTGGAGATGATCGGCAAGATAATATTTGCAGTATTTCTCGTTCCTGTCTACGGCTACGTTGCCGTGTGCGTATGTGAACCGGTGACTTGGGTAGTATGTTTCCTGTTCATCATGGGAGCCACCCTGATATTCAGAGCAGACTTCCGTGATCCTGACAAACTATGAAAACCCTGATTGCGCAAGCTCTTGTAACACAGTGTTTTTCTATATTTTTTGTATCTTTGAGCCCTATTATAACGTTAAAAAGGCGCCAGCCACCACCGTCAGCCGTTTCAGACATGACGATGGCGACTGGCGCCAATTCGAACAATAAAATTTGAACGATAAACTACCAATAACATTACTCAACTAATGTATTGTATATATTTATTTAAAAGTTAAAAACATCAAAGCTTGTACCTATATCTATTTGCTACTTCCTAACAAGATGGATCTGGTAAGCATTGTACTCGCCGAACTTGAGTGGCACAGGAAGTCCTATCTGGTCAAGTCCCTGTCCGCTGTACTCTGCGCCAGTCTCCTCGTCAACATATGTGGCATCCGCATCAAGTCCCTTTACTCTGACAAAAGGTACAGGGGCATTGCAGAAGCTTTCCATCGTCACGATATTGACAAGTGTCTCTGACTTATCCCTTGCTACAAATGACCATGCAGCTACGCCTTTGCTCTTGTCTGCATCCGTCAGTCTATAGTAGAGTCCGTTGTGAAGGAGATCCCAATACTTCTTGTAGTTTTCTACCTGAGCCTTGACCTCTTCCTTCTCCTCATCACTGACCTTGTTCAGATCAAGCTCATAGCCAAAGCTTCCCGCCATGGCAACGACAGCTCTTGTATTGAACGGAGTCGTCCTGCCTGTCTGGTGATTCGGAACCGCTGATACATGTGAGCCAACCACCGATATAGGATAGCCAAATGAAGTTCCATACTGTATGTCAAGCCTGCAAATGGCATCCGTATCATCACTGCACCAGATCTGTGGTGTGTAATACATCATTCCGGCATCAAATCTTCCACCGCCACCACTGCAGCCCTCGATGAACATCTTTGGATATCTTGCCTGAAGTCTCTCCATGAAATCATATACACCAAGTACATACTTGTAAAGGATCGTTCCATTGTTCTGGATTCCCTCTGTCATAGAGTATACATTTAGGATACTTCTGTTCATATCCATCTTTATATAATCAACATCTATATTGTCAAGCACCGCTGTCAGCTGATTAAATATGCAGTTTACGACCTCTTTTCTTGAGAAGTCCAGATTCAGCTGGCTTCTTCCCATGACCGGCTTTCTTTCAGGTATCACAAATGCATAGTCAGGATGCTCCTTGAAAAGCTCGCTCTTCTCAGATACCATCTCCGGTTCGATCCAGATACCAAACTTCATGCCGAGAGCCTTCACTCTTTTCACAACATCAGCCATAGGACCGCCCATCTTATCCTCATTTACAAACCAGTCGCCAAGTCCTGACTTGTCGTCATCTCTCACACCGAACCAACCGTCATCCAGGACAAGCATCTCAACGCCAAGCTCTGAAGCCTGCTTTGCTATATTTACGATGTCATCACCGTTGAAATCAAAGTATACTGCCTCCCAGCTGTTGATGAGTATAGGTCTCCTCTTTGTCTTGTACTCGCCACGGCAGATATTGTATCTCACAACGTCATGCATCTTATGTGACATGTCAGCAAATCCATCAGGCGAATAAACCATAACTACCTCGGGTGCCACAAACTCACTCTCAGGATAAAGCACATACTCAAACATCTCATCCTGAACACCCATGTTAAGTCTCACCTGATCTGTCTGATCCTTCTCAACCTCACAGTTGAAGCTTCCACTGTAGAGAAGTGAGATTCCATAGCAGTCACCTGCATCCTCATTCGCATCCTTGCCTGCTATAACCACAAATGGACTGTGCTGATGGCTTGATGTACCCCTTGTGCTTCCGATCTTCTTCACACCATGATTTATAGCTTCTCTCTCATACATGCGCTCCATAGCATGTCTTCCATGGAAGTGGATGAGATCATAATCACCTGTCACAAAATCCAGGCTCACACTTGATGCCTTTGCCACAAATATATCCGCATCGCTTATATTTCTGACTATAGCTGATCTTGTGATCAGATCCTTATCCTCTATAATTCCATACAGGAGTTCAACCTCCACTCCCACCTGAGGATCCTGAAGAACGATCTTGAGTGTCTCGCCCTTCTCGCCATCATTTGTGTATGCTGCAGGAAGACCCTTGAGACTGTACTTTTTGTCCATAACCTCGTATGAAACATATCTGAGATCACAACCGTGGATTCCTTCTATATCCTTTACGTTGAATGCAGGTGTTCTGAAATCTCCGTTGCCGTAGCAGCTGTATTCCTGTGGAATATTGTCCAGAGAGAACTCTCTGCTCTCCTGTGCCTCGTAAGGATTGCCTGAAAATCCTCTATCGTAATGAGTTATGACATATGACATATCCCCGTCCATTTTCTTGCCGTAATACAGATGAGCCAGATATCCATAATCAATCACCTTCATCTGATATGTAGTATTTTTGGTATTCAGTGTGAAAAGCTTTTTCTCTTCATTTATCAATATTGCCATGCCCAAGTCCTCCTTTTCGTGATCTCCAGTTTCTCTACAGCCAATTTCCATTTGACTGGTCTTTCTTCATAATTTATCTACAACCGGCTCCGCCGGAATGTATTCCTAGTTAAGTTTTAATTCGATTCCCTGCAATTTTTACATTTTTGGATTCCACACAAGCTTCTTAAAAGCTATTTTCCAAGTTCCACTATATAGTCCACAAATTTTTCCACATATCCATAATCTGCCGCATATGCTGACAATCCGATATATGCCTTGCCATCTGTGTACTCAGTAAGTCCTGCCGCCTTGTATCCTTCAGATACATCTATTCCGACAGGTATCTTCTTTCCGTCTTCATCCTCGTAATAAATTATCCTATCCTTATACTTATCATATATATCGCCGACCTTATCATCCGACAGGTCTGCAAGTCTGCCGCTCTTCGCCAGACCTATGAGATTGTCATACTGGCACAAGACTGCCTGAGCAGTGTCCGCCTCAAGGTATGCCAGCACCTTCATATAGTAACTGTTCTTATAATCTGAGTTATTTGCCAGATTAAAAAATGCATTGTTGTCAAATGTAACCCTTCCCGGGAGATTTTCTTCCCCTACATACGACACAAACCCCTGTGTCAGCTTGCTGTTCCCTGAAACATCATCGTAGTTGTTCACAAGGACGACATCCAGTATCGGCTTGTCCTCCCTCGTTGCAAACACAACAGAAAAATACACTACAAGTCCCACGAGAACGACAGCACCGATTATCCAAAGCTTGTAATAATCCCAGATATATCCTATTTTTTTGCGTGTGGAGTCCATCTCTTTGATCTTCTGTTTTTCTTCTTCCGTGATTATCGGCTTTTTCATAGACGTCCTCCTTTTGTTTCTGTGTTGAGTGAACGCATGAGATGCGCTTCGCGCGGCGTCCACAGTATCGCAAGGGTGGCGTCAGTAACTGACGTCACCCTGTGGTCATATATAATATCTTCTTTAACTTTCTTTAGAGCTTTCCACCTGATGTTGCGATACCTTCTACGAACTGCTTCTGGAATATCAGGTATATAACGATCATTGGTATACATGATATAAGAGATGCAGCCATCAGCTGTGGATAGTTGGACTGATACTGTCCCTGCATTGTTGCAAGAGCTGCTGAGAGCGGCATCTTGTTTGCACTGCTGTTTACAACCAGTGGCCACATCAGATCCTTGAATGCGAACACTGCTGTGAATATACCGAGGGCAACCATCGATGATCTTGCAAGCGGAGCCATGACGAACACGAATGTCTTTGGAATGTTACATCCGTCAAGTCTCGCTGCCTCCTCGAGATCTCCAGGAAGTCCCATGTAAGCCTGCTTGAGCAGGAAAGTACCGAACGCTGTTACAATTCCCGGGAATACCAGAGCAAACATTGTATTTGTCATGCCCATCTTACTGATCATCAGGAACTGTGGGATGATGAATATCTGTGAAGGAATCATCATCTGGAAAAGTATCAGGGAGAACATAAAGTCTCTGCCCTTGAACTTAAGTCTTGCAAATGCATATCCTGCGAGTGTTGCTGTGAGACATGCACACACAACTCTGAAGAATATGAGCAGTAATGTGTTCTTGTAGAGAACAAGGAAGTTCATGTTATTCCAAACAGTAGTGAACGCATCTGTACGCCACTGTGATGGGAATATTACGAATGGACTTACCGAAGTTGCCTCTGTTACTGTCTTAAATGCTGTGAGTGTCATCCATACAAATGGCACTATCATAATGATTGAGAATATGATCAGAATGAGGTGAATCAATAATCTCTGCATTCTTCTCTTAAACTGTACGCCTCTTGTCATATCGATTCCCCCTTCCTAGTTATAATGAACCCACTTCTTCTGACCGATCATCTGGAATACTGTAAGTACCATGATGACTGCGAGAAGAAGAACTACTATTGCTGATCCATAACCCTTGTTACCATTCTGAAACGAATACTGGTAGAACAGATATACGATGGACTCTGTCTTCTTGAGGGCCGGATTGGAAATATCCATTACCATGTATACAAGGTCGAATACCTGAAGTGCTCCGATTACTCTTGTTACGAGTACGAAGAATACTGTAGGAGAGAGAAGTGGAAGAGTAATCTTGAAGAAAGCTCTTACTCCTGATGCTCCGTCAATATCCGCTGCCTCGTAGTAATCCTTAGGTATCTCCTGAAGTCCTGCAAGGAACAGAACCATGTTGTAACCAATGATTGACCATACACCGATGATCGCAACTGAGATCCATGCGATCTTTGGATTGGATATCCACTCGATCTTTGTACCGAGGATGTGGTTTAACAGACCGAACTGTGAATTGTATAACCATCTCCATACCATGGCTACAGCTGCAGGTGCAACTACCATTGGCAGGAAGAATATTGCTCTGTATATTGTTCTTCCGTGCATCTTACGATTCAGGAATACCGCAAGTATAAGTGCGATGGCGATTGAGAATGGAACCTCAATGATCGCATACTTGAATGTATTGAGAAGTGACTGCCATACCTCAGGGTCAGCAAACATCTTCTTGTAATTTGCAAATCCTGCAAATGATGAATCTCCGAATGATCCAACCTTACAGAATGACTGATATATTGTCTGTACTATAGGCCATAAGTTAAGTACGATGATTCCTATCATTGTTGGGAGGATGAATGCCCAGCCCCATTTGCGCTGGTTTCTTTCCCATGTTGTTGACTTCTTTTTCTTGAACTCTTTATCTTCTGCTGCTGCCGGCTTAACTGTCTGTGTCTCTGTAGCCTGGATTATCTCAGCCGCTTTTTCTTCAACTTTCTTGTTGTTATCTGACATAAAATCCCTCCTCTTATTCATTTATATTGTAATTAACACCCCGCCTGTTTCTGGTAAGCAATGGGTAGGACCTCCATCCTACCCACTGTTATGTTATCTTATAAATGCTCTGTAGGATTACTTGTCTTCCTCATCGATGTACTGGTTCATCTGAACTGCGAAGTCCTTACATGACTGCTCCATCTTTGATGGATCTGCCCATGCATCTGCGAAGAAGGTCTGTGCTGCCTGTGACCATACTGTTGAATTGTATGTGTAAGGTCTGAGTACAAGCTCATTTGTTACGCCTGGAACTGTTGACTCCTTTGTGATATCAAGGTAAGCGTTGAGGTTGAACTTATCTGTACAGTTAACCCACTTGTCTGATGTGTTGTTGTAAGCTGACATTGTTACACCGAGCTCAGCCTGCTTCTCCTGCATCTCCTTTGAACCGAACCACTCGATAAGCTTCCAGCAGTCATCTGGTCTCTTTGTGCCTGCTGATGCAGCCCATCCAAGTCCGTTACAGATAGAAGTTCTCATACCTGTTGTCTTGTCATATGGAAGAATTGCTACGTCACAGTTCTCAACGAGATACTCATTGTCAAGGAATCCTGCTGTCATCCATGAACCCTGCGTGATCATTGCTACTGTGCCTGACTGGAACATAACGTCTGTACCTGTCTCTGACATTGTTGTTGCTGGTGGACAGCAATCCTTGAGGAGCTTTCCTACATAATCCATAGCCTTGATAGTGTTGGCATCATCATATCCTGACTTTGTGTGATCGTCATTTACGATGTAACCGCCCATTGAGTAAACCATGTTGTAGTAAGTATCCTGATCGTTTGATGTGTTCATACAGAAACCGTACTGTGAACCGTCATCCTTTGTGAGTTTCTTAGCTGCATCATAGAGATCATCCCATGTCCAGTTCTCATTTGGATACTCAAGTCCTGCATCATCGAACATCTTCTTGTTGTACCAGAGAGCGATTGTATCGTAATCCTTTGGTATTGCATAATATGAACCATCATATGTGTAGAGCTCTGTGATCTCTGACATGTAGTTGCTCATATCAACTTTGTCACTCTTTTCGATGTAGTCATCGAGCTTTAAGAGCTTGTTGTTCTTCATGTACATCTGTGAGTTGTTGGAGTGCATCCAGAATACATCCGGCATATCTCCACCTGATGCTCCAGCCTCAAGAAGTGTCCAGTATGAATCCCACTCCTTAACCTGTACATCAACCTTGATTCCTGTCTCTTCTGTGAAAAGATCACATATCTGCTGCAGACCCTTCTGCTGGTTGTTATCCCAGATAACTACCTCAAGTGCATCCTTGCTGCTGCCGCCCTTACTTCCATCGCCGCCGCCACATGCGCACAGTGAAAATGCTGTTGCTGCTGCAAGCCCTACTGCCACTGCTTTCTTCATTGTTCTTCTCATAAAACATTCCTCCTTTTTACATCACCGGCAGGATTTACGACACCCACATTCTCTTTCATACCCTGAATTCTGCGTCCTGTTCTGCCGGTTCGCCTTACGGCGTTCTGTGTGCTTCCTATGATTGAATTATAAAATTTTGGTGAAGATTTTTACATGGAAAAATGTCAAAATGTCATGGGTTTTTGTCACAAATGTATATTTTTAAGTAGTTAAGTTCACTATTTTTGTGCTATTTTATGGCAAAATGTAGAACACATATGGAAAATTGTAAAACATGCTATATTATGGCATGTATTTTTGTGCTATAGTTAACTTACATTATTCGGGCAGCTGATCATACGTATCAGCAAAAGTTATGTCTACTATCTACATTAATTAATATCAGGAGGAAACTTATGAACATTTTCAATAGCGATGGCTGGTTTGCCAGAATCTTTGGCACAATTGGCGACATTATAGTAGTGAACATTCTATTCATAATATGCAGCATTCCAATATTCACCATAGGTGCGTCAATGAGTGCCATGTACTACACATTACTTAAAAAACAGCGGACAGGTGAGACCGGAGGAATTATAAAACTATTCTTCAAGGGTTTTAAAGACAATTTCAAAAAATCCACCATAGCATGGCTCTTATTCATGCTGATAGCCTTTGTATTCTCACTGGACTTCAATCTCTTTGGCAAAGGTGGTCCTCAGGAAAACAAGCTCATGTATTACACCAGTGTGATCTTCTTCATATTGATATGCTTTATCGCCATCTATCTGTTCCCAGTGATAAGCGCATTTGAGAATACATTAAAGAACCTCATACTCCAGTCCATATATATGGCGGCAAAGAATTTTATATTCACCATTATTATAATGATACTTTACACATTGCCTGCATATTTCCTGCTTGCCAGCCCACAGGTGTTCATGGTAGGCATCTTCATACTTATAGTGTGCGGATTTGGGCTGATAGCTTATGTATCATCATTCATGTTCATAAAGGCATTTTCACCATACCTCGAAGCTGTCACCAAGCAGTACACAGATGACGATCCAGACTCATGGATGAGATCAAATGAAGTATCAGATGATCCCTCAGGTGAATCAGACAGCAAAATCCTGCCAGATAAGTCATCTTCCGATCAGGTATCTTCCGGCCAGAAGGATTCCAGAAAGGTCACTAAAAAGCTGGAAGTCAGCAATTCCAATAAATAAGGACATAAAAACAGGATATACATCCCATGTCATCACATATACGACATATGGAATGTATATCCTGTTTTTTAGTATCATATCAATAGCGCTCTCTAGTAGCTATACTCTCATCTAAAGCTTAGATGCCTCATGGTCACCCTTGGCTTTGCCTGTCTCAAGCTCCACCTCTAGATTTCGAAATGATTTCGGGCTCATCCCGAACTTCTGCTTAAATGCCTTTGAGAATGAAAGCGAATCCTCATAACCACACTGGTATGCGATTATATTGATCTGTTCCTTTGAAGATCTAAGCAAACTTGCAGCTTTCTCCAATCGGAAATTAATCAGATATTCCTGTGGTGAGACACCCATCTCCTTCTTGAAGCTTCCTGTCAGATGACTTCTGCTTATCCCTATGAAATCAGCAATATCATCTATCTTGATCTTGTTCATATACTTCTCAGTGATGAAATCAACTGCCGCCTTGACGTATATCTTACTTGGATACTCTACATTGTCATTCTCCTGCTGACCAGATGTATTGTCCTCCATAATAGTAGCAAACAACATCATAAGCGCACTCTGTCTCTTGACCTCGTTTATACGTGTGATCTGCGAATACTCAAGCATATTGTTTATACATGTTGCACATGTGTCCATCTGCTCGATCTTAATGATCGGAGAATCCTTCTTATAACCCATGGACTCTATGAAATCCTCTGCTCTGTATCCGTGGAATCCTACCCACATATAACTCCAAGGATCATCATCATCTGCCTTGTATATGGTTTCTTCTCCCGGTCTGATGATGAAAGCCTGTCCCGCCTCCAGCTCATAACTCTTACCACCTATAGTAAATACTCCCTTGCCTTTTTTTACGATATGGATGACGTATGACTCCCTCACATATGGTCCGAACTTCCACCCCTTGATGCAATCCTCTCTGCCACAATAGTCCAGACTGATTGCGGTACCCCACATATAGGAGTTAGACAATTGGAGATCTTCCAGGCAAGCAAAACCAACACTGTCTGTTAAACCAACTTTTCTTACCATAACCCGTCCTTTCTTTACTACTTCTTTGCCACCCTGACTAAATACTTTTTTATTGTAGCACAATGTTTAATTAATGACAAAACTTTTTACCATATACATAAAAAATGCACAATATAAAAGTGCGGGATTTTTATTAGTATCCCGCACTTTTATAATCTGTCCGCCCTGCTGAACAAGTGTCAGTAGGACTTCTTATTCTATGTATTTATGATAACCAGTCAAGGTATCCAAATACTTCTGCAGCATGCTTGAAGTAATACATTACCTGCTCTGCACATGCACCACTGTCAAATATCTTTTGTGCGATGTTGTCAAATACAGTGATAAGGAAGATCGATATAACAACAGCTGCTATGATTGCATATAATCTGTTGTTGTCATCAAGATCCAGACTCTCATATGCAGCATGGGCTGCAACAAGAATTCCACCGATACTTATCGCTGCAAAGAGAATATATGCAAATCCGCCTATGATTCCGCTGAGAAAACCGACCTTGTGAAGGATTCCTGAGATGATCTCAAATACGATTCCGACTACAACAGCAATCGTCTCATATACAGCAATCGTTCCTGACACATTTATCGCCTTGCCAAATGTCATTCCGCCCTTGAATATGATTCCGCCCGATATGAAAAGTCCTGCTGTTATGATGATGTTTGCAATTATCATAAATACCAGCATATAGAATCCCCTGCCGAGGGCTGGTCCAAAATCCATACCCATGATGAGAAGTCCTATAAGTGAAAATACAAAAGTAACAACTGCATTTACACCTATGAGTATTCCGCCTGAAACCATATTCTCACTCTCGACCATCTCGCCCGCCGTATCAGCAGGTGTCTTGAAAAGTCCAAGTACATTTTTAAGAATGCCGTTTATCATGTCATTTGCTGCTGACGATTTCTTAGCCTGCTGCTGGCCATACTGCTGATTCATCTGTGGCTGGCCATAACCCTGCTGACCATACATCTGCTGATTCATCTGTGGCTGGCCATAGCCCTGCTGACCGTACATCTGCTGGTTCATTTGTGGCTGACCATAGCCCTGCTGACCGTACATCTGCTGGTTCATCTGTCCCTGCCCATAGCCTTGCTGACCATACATCTGCTGGTTCATCTGTCCCTGACCGTAACCCTGCTGACCATACATCTGCTGATTCATCTGTGGCTGGCCATATGCACCTGTCTGTGCCTGGCTGTATGCACCTGTCTGCTGATTTGCCTGAGCCTGATCTGACGATGGGCTTTCTCCCTGTGGCTGACCAAACTGCTGATCCTGATTTTCGTTCATTTGTTGATTTACCTCCAATTCCTTTTCCCTGTGATCTTTCATATATCAACTAGTATGATAACAAATCTCTTTAGTTTTGTCATCATATCTAATTCTTGTAATTTCCATCAAAATGATTTATTGCATTCTGGCTGTCATATATGGCATGATATGATAATGTTGTATAATCTATATATGAAGATTCCTTCATCTCGTCCTGTCCAATATTATTTGACCTCACAAGAGCAGACAGAACAATTCCTATCGTAAGAAATATTCCACATGCAACACCCACAGCAACAAACACAAATGTTAACGAACCCATGTTTTATCCTGCCTTTCCTTCACATATTCAATAGTTCCTGAACTTCTGAATCTGTGAATATCAATTCTCGACCTGTGAAGCTTATTGATAGCTCTCCAGAAATATAAGATACAGTTGACCACCAGAAACAAATACGCGCCAACAACATACATCAGAATTTCAGAACCAAACATCCAGATATCCATTATGAAATTCCCCATAAGTACTGAAAGCCATGTACAAAATATAACCATTATTGTCATGAGTATACCTATGGACGCTCCAACCTTAAATCTGTTTGATGGGACATTGCCCACAACTTTTCCAGTCTGACCATTTACTGCAACTGTATAAATTATCCCCTGATACTGAAATGTCATGAACCATACCGGAAACAACGCATATTCTATGTCTGACAATTCTATCTCTGTCTTTTCATCAGTGACATGATAATCTTTAAACCGTTTATCTCCAGAATCTCCAAGCATCTCATCACGAAGGGCTTTATCACTCTTCTCCTTTGCCACTGCCGCGATCACTTTTGCAGGGACATCATATCTGTCCGTATAAAACCCCGAAAGATATTCCGGCGAAAATGCCAGTACTCTGTCAATATCATACGGCTCAAGCCTTGATGATATGTTGTCATTCAATCTGCGTGATGCATCACCTGGTACCCTTGACACTATACATTCCGCATCCTTCATACAATTATGTATTATTCTCTCTGTATCGTTTTTCCGAGAATTCTGGGTTACCGAATCTAACCATTTACTATCGCCGCCAGTGCGCACTTCCCTTTTATTTTCAGTGAATATATATTTGATTTTCTTTTTTACATGATATGATACGAGCCAGTGAGGTACATATATTCCTCGTATCTTGTCTATCTGAAAATGCTTTATCTCGTCCGGAACGAACCATCCTTTACAAAACCTGTCACGAATCAGTTGTTCCGCTCTCTTCTGTGATATTGAAAATGGAATTATAAGATCCGGCTCCAGCTCCTTATCCAGTCTGTCCACCAATATCATCGGCTGTCCACAGTAGGCACAGAAGCTTGACGTCTCCGTGGCTTTCACCATGAGTTTCGCTCCACATGACGTACATTCATACAGATTCATCTCCATATACTTTGGAGAATCCTCATCATTTCCAAGGTTTATCTCATCCATGGTGTATATGTCATCCGGACTGTCCGTGATATATCTCTTTATCCTGGCAATCTTTCTCATGGATTTGTAGCTCCGCTTGTCTACCAGCTCGCCATCTTCATTTTCGATCATAGCAGAGTTTTTTGTCCCCCATGAAGCCGCCCCAAACTGATTGCCACATTGCTTGCATTCCAGCTGTCCCGTCTCCGGGTTGAGAACAGTCGAGCCTCCACACGTTGGACATTTTAATGTAAAACTGCCCATCTTACTTTCCCCCGTTCACTTTTTTTCCCCTATAAACATTAAGTTACCATGTTTCCTGTTAAATATAAAGTACTGATAATTCTACCATACCCCGGTAAAACGTATGTAAATCCAGCCTAAATATTTATCAATTTATTTTGTCCACTCCGTCTTTATTCGTGTCAGATATTATATAATGAGGTCTGTTCTTGACCTCAACATACGTTTTTGCAATATATTTGCCCATCATTCCTATGCACAGGAACTGCAATCCCGATACGAATAAAATAATGCAGACGAGAGAAGGCCATCCCGCAACAGGATCTCCCCATACAAGCTTTCTTATAAAGAAGAAAAGCAGCATGGCAAATGAAAGAACTGTGCAAAATGTTCCAAAACCTGACGCGATCATCATAGGTGCCTCGGAGAAATTGATTATACCGTCTATGGCATACCTGAACAACTTCCAGAAGCTCCACTTTGTCTCCCCGGCAACCCTCTCAACATTCTCATACTCAAGCCACTTTGTCTTATATCCGATCCACCCAAAGATTCCCTTTGAAAATCTGTTGTACTCGCACATCGACACTATAGCATCCTTCATCTCCGACTTCATGAGTCTGAAGTCCCTGGCTCCATCCACCACATCAGCATCCGATATCCTGTTTATAAGCTTGTAAAATCTTCTGGCAAACCATGATCTGATCTTTGGCTCACCCTTTCTCGTCACCCTTCTGGTGGCTACACTGTCATATTCGCCCTGTTCCAGAATCTCAAGCATTTCCGGAAGAAGTGATGGCGGATCCTGCATGTCCGCATCCATAACCGCCACATAATCACCTGATGCATTGCAAAATCCTGCATACATTGCTGATTCTTTTCCAAAGTTTCTGGAAAACGATATGTATTTGAAATACTCATATTCTGATGACACATCCTTCATAACCTTCAAAGTACCATCTGAAGAACCATCATTTACCATGAGGACCTCAAACTCATACGATCCGAGTCCCTGTACCACCTTATCAAGTTCCGCAGCAAATATCGGCAGTGCCTCCTCTTCGTTGTAACAAGGAACAATCAAACTCACCTTTTTCATCATTACATCTCCTGTAAACATCTATTTTGTCGTCATGCGGAATATCTTTATTCCCGCATAATCATACGTTTTCTCTACATTTTTATACTTTGTGGTCTTTCTTATCCTCTTGATGTCCTTTTGTATCTCCGTTTTGTCAAACCGTGGATCATTTATAACTGCCATGTACAGCTCATCACCACAATCGGCTGTCAAATCTGAAAGCTCGCCTAGATCATCCTCGTACACATACCTGCACCTGTCCATCACAGAAAATGCATTTATGCCGGCATATATGTTGTTCCATTTTCCATCGCCATGACAGACTATGATACAATCATTTCCCGCCATCTGCTCAACCGCTTCTTTTCTCTCAGGATATGTTACATACTGCCAATCCACGCCATTTACCTTTATACTTCCGGCACAAAGTATAAGACATACTACTCCGATTATCACATTGTAGTTGACAGGTGCAACCACCGCGAGGAGCTTTGCCATGCCCCATACCATAAATATCGCAAATACTGGGAGTGCCGAGTATATGTATCTTGCGTTTACAAGCTCAGATCCTTGTATTCCCACAAATGCTAGAATGGCATCTGCTATCACCACCGCTGCAAATAACAACGCATTTGCGGACAATGTTCCTGTGTATTTTCCATTCACATCAATCCTGTTTACATCTACAGAATACTTTATCGAGTGTTCTTCTCTCTTCAGACTTATATGTATTATAACAAACTTTGAAACTATGTACACAATTATGAGCGCTATAACGATAAGCAGAATAACAGGAAGCAGTCCGGCAAAATATGCCTTATTTACATAACCTATGTATGATATGAATTTTCTGGTTGAAAATCCTGTAAGATTCTTTGTTGCATAGTCACCCCTGTATCCAAATATATGTGCGATTGTTGCCGGAAATACCGCTATGGCACACACAAGCCCTGCCACAAGACTGAATCCATATGCAAACATTTCCTTAACTCTCTTTACTGACAGGAGATAGATACATACGCAAAGTCCAAGTCCAGCCACGAAAAAGTAAAAATAATAGTGGGTAAGTCCGCCCAGGAACACTGTAAATGCCAGCATTATAAAGTAAGGCACCGTCATCTTTTTCTTGTGCTTCAATATATATATGTGTGCCGCCACAAACAGTAGGACCTCAAATGTCTGTAGAAGATACATTCTTATGAGCATACAATTGCTGATGCCGACTGAAGATATTCCCCACAAAACGGTTGCCGCAAGTCCGCGCCACCTGCTTTCTAGAAGATTTGCCGCCACGTACATGAGAACTATATCCACAAATGCAAGAATTATAAGATTTAGTACTATTCCCGGAATTGCCGAGTATCCAGCTTCCTTGAAAAATCTGCACACTGTATGGAGCAGCATATAGTAAAGAGGTGGATGAACATCCCTCTCCTGGTTCACGTAAGCCGCTTTATAATTAAATGCCTCATCGCAATAATTCATATAATCTGAGAAATAACTTCCGCTCACCCAATTGTCAAGCGGTTCATCATTCTCTCCCGGATGAAGAAATGTGTACTCATTGCTGTTTGCAAGTCCGTAACTGTATACCTCATCACAGAACAGGTAATCCCTCTTCATCCCGTAATGAATACACAAAAAATACTGGATTGCCAGAAACAACACACAGATTATCCAGAATGCCCTGTTGGATTTCAATTTGTTCACTACCCCTGTTTTTGTTTTCATATAAATTTTTTCTCCTCTTCATCTCGTCAATAAAGACATTATTGCTCATTTTCTCATTTTCTCATTTTCTTTAAAGACCATGTTACTAACATTTTCTCAAAGTGTACAATTAATTATCTGTAACATTTATTAGTCTATGAGTCTCTCAGATTAAAAAAAACATGCAGATCCTTTTATGTAGATCTGCATGTCTGTTCTGCATTGTGAACTTCTCTAAATATATTCCATATTGCCTGTATCTGTGATTACTTCTGCTTACTTCTCAAGTATGTCATAAATGAGATCCATGACCTTGTCACCAAATGCTGCTGACTCCTTCTGTGCCTCATCGTATGATGAACCCTTGATTCCGTAGTAGAATTTGATCTTTGGCTCAGTTCCTGAAGGTCTTACTGCAAGCCATGCATCGTTCTCAAGCTCGTAGTAGAGTACGTTTGCATTTGGGAAACCGGTAGGCTTGACCTCACCTGTCTCGATGTTTCTTATATACTCAAGACGATAGTCGCGAACAACCTTTGTCTTGTAGCCTGCAACCTGCTCAGGTACATTTGCACGGAGGATATTCATGATGTGTCCGATCTTCTTTGATCCCTCAACACCCTTGAGTGTCACGGTCTTGATGTCGTCAACATAATATCCGTACTTCTCGTACATATCCATCATCGCATCCCAAAGAGTCTTGCCCTGACCTCTGTAGTAAGCTGCTGCCTCGCAGAGAGCCATAGTTGCAACAACTGCGTCCTTGTCTCTTGCATGTGTTCCGATCAGGCATCCGTAGCTCTCCTCAAATCCGAAGAGGTATGTTCCCTTGCCTGTCTGCTCAAATCTGAGGATCTCACGTCCGATGTTCTTGAAACCTGTGAAACACTCGATGAGATCTGTTCCATAATACTTTGCTATGGCATCTACCATGTTGGTAGTAACGATAGTCTTGACGATTGCTCCGTCTGCTGGAAGGCTGCCATTCTTCTCCTTCATCTGGCTTACCTCATACTCGCAGAGTAAGCTTCCTGACATATTTCCTGTGAACACCTTGTACTCACCTGTCTTGGAATCCTTTGCGTAGCATCCGAGTCTGTCGGCATCTGGGTCTGTTGCAAGAACGAGATCTGCATCGACCTCCTTTGCCAGCTTGAGTGCAAGTGTAAATGCTTCCTTTGCCTCTGGGTTTGGATACTCAACAGTTGGGAACTCTCCATCCGGAAGCTCCTGCTCTGGTACCACATACACATTCTCGAAACCGATCTCCTTGAGGATTCTTCTTACAGGAATATTACCTGTTCCGTGAAGTGGTGTGTACACGATCTTGAGATCCTTGCCATACTTGTCAATTGCATCCTGATTAAGGATGAGCTTCTTGAGCTCGCCCATGTATGCGTCATCAACCTCTGAACCGATAGTTACAAGGAGCCCCTTCTTCTTTGCCTCTACCATGTCCATAGTCTTTGTATCTGCGAAATCTGTGATGGCCTTTACCTCGGCCATGATTCCCTGGTCATGAGGTGGTGTGATCTGTGCGCCATCCTCCCAGTATACCTTATATCCATTATACTCTGGTGGGTTGTGTGATGCTGTTACATTGATACCAGCTACACAGTCCAGATATCTAACTGCAAATGAAAGCTCAGGTGTTGGTCTGAGTGACTCAAATCTGTAAGCCTTTATGCCATTTGCTGCCAGGCAGAGCGCTGCCTCCATAGAGAACTCAGGTGACATTCTTCTTGAATCATAAGCTATTGCCACACCTTTGTCCTGCTTGCCCGCCTTGATGATGTAGTTTGCAAGTCCCTGTGTAGCCTTGCGCACTACATATATGTTCATTCTGTTAGTACCAGCTCCGATGATGCCTCGAAGTCCGGCTGTTCCAAATACAAGATCACAATAGAATCTTTCTTCTATCTCTTTCTCGTCGTCCTTGATCGCTAAGAGCTCATCCTTTGTTTCCTGACCAAATAAAGGATTGTTCACCCACTGCTCATACACGTCCTTGTAATTATAATCACTCATCATTTTGCCTCCTGTGAAATCTATTGCTTTATGTTACCCATAGAGCATCCTACAAATGGAAAACACACACGAAAAAACCATCTGTAAAATACATCACAATTCAGTATCACGTGTCTAACTCAATTATTATCCACGCCCCAACATTATACTCTTAATTTGTCAGCTTGTGAAGTCCATAGGTATCGTTAATTTCGCTCAAAATTTTGAGTTTTTCTTGGTCATCTTCGATAACTTTTTGGAGTTTTTCCATCAAAACCGGGGATATATAGCTCTTTCGGCTGTTCATATAGCGGTTGCTTATCTTCCAGAACTTCTCAGGAAAACTGTACATAAGGTATATAAATTCATAGTCTTCCTTATCCAGATGCCTTATCTGGCTGTACGCACTCAATATATCCCGCGCCATCTCTATGTCGTACCTGTTCTTCTCCATCGCCTTTCTCATAAATTGGTAAAGATCAACAAGCTGATATCCCACATGGAATCTGTCAAAATTGGTTGTTGCTATGTATCCGTCACAAAACATCACACTGTGATAGTTATAAGATCCGTGACAATATCCTATCCACTTTTCGTTGCATTTGAAGTTCTCCTCAAACAGTTTGAGACATCTGTCTGCCTGCCTATAAAAATAATCAAACGCCCTTATATACTGGATCTCAAAATCATTCTTTTTATTTCTTCTGCTGACAAAATTACGGATTCTACGCAGCTCTCTCAATTTTCTGTCGAGATTGCCCGGCATTTTATCATATTCACGGCTTCCCTCATCCTCATAGAGTTCCCTGCCGGCTTTATGAAACTGTGCCAGATTGATGACTGCCTTCTCCAAATCCCTGATATTGGATGCACTGCATTCCCTCCCCTGAAAATATTCCCGACATACAAATGGATTGCCATACCTGTCACATGTCACAAGCTCCTCATCGCTGTTCGGAACCACCCTGTCTATATAGCAGAATCCCTTTTCGTATATACTATCCTTGAACTGTTTCTCCTGCAAAAGTCTCTCGTCCGTTCCATTCAGAGCCGCCACCTGACGTATGCCCTTGTCCGTCATCAGAATGATAGCACCTCTGCCTCTGCCTATCCCCTGCACCTCCATGTCATATGCCTCATACACTTCACCCATTTTTTCAGCCAAATGAAAACCCCCTCCTACAACTATCGCTCGGGGGTATCTGTGAAGTGTGTATCTATCTGACTTACCAAATCATGAGCGCTCTCGCTCGATGAATCCTGCAACGGCACTAGCACTCGCTCCGCATCGCTGAGTGCCGGCGGATTCATATGTCCTGATTATGGTAATGTCAGATAAGATACACACATCCACTTCACAGATAAGCCCTCGCTCACTTTATAGCAATAATAACCTGCTAAATTATTGTATGAGGGGCTGTTAAGATTCATTCTTAAGTTATTATATTTTACCGGATTTTTTTACGACTGTTATCGCATCATCCAATAATTCTTTTTTATATGATATAGGAAATACATACTTCTTACATCATTTTGACCTGTTCAATAAGGTATTCCCTGTCGTTCTTTTCAGGATCTTCTATAACCATATCCAACAGTTTCTGAAGTATCTCACCCATTTGAGGTCCCGGTTTTATTCCCATCTTTATCAGATCTCCTCCATTTATCTTGAGATCTTTGATCCTGACACAGTCATCTGATGCCATGATCTCTTCATATTTCTTCTCAAGTGCTGCAAGCTGGCTTTGTCTCTCCTCCAGATTGTAATCACTCTGGGCTACCATGTCGGCTTTTTTTATCTCGATTATATATGGGAAGAAATCTTTTCCGACTTCTCCCAAAAGCTTTCTTATACTGCCCTTTTTCGGAACACTTCCCATTCCATAATCATGCCATCTGACCAGAGTACACACATCTTTGATAGTGTTGTTGTCAAACTTGAGTCTTCGCAGAATGCTTTCCGCTATAGGCACACCCTTCTCGGGATGATCAAAGAAATGATCTATGCCATTCTCATCAACTGTGTGTGTTGCCGGCTTACCGACATCGTGGAGAAGTGCTGCCCACCTCATGGTCACATCCGGTCTGATATTCTTGACCGCCTCTATGGAATGTACTCCCACGTTGTATCTATGATACGGATTGTTCTGCGGCTGCTCCATCATCTTGTCAAACTCCGGAAGGATATATGAAGTTATGCCTGTGACATACGCCTCAAGAAGCTTGTCCGGGTGGTCTGATACCAGGAGCTTTGTGAGCTCCACCCTGATTCTCTCCGCACTAATATTTTTCAGATACTGTGCCTGGATGATCATAGCCTTTCTGGTATCTCTCTCTATGTCAAATCCAAGCTGTCCGGCAAATCTTATCGCCCTGAGTATTCTGAGTGCATCCTCGTCAAATCTGTCCCTTGCCACACCGACGGCTCTTATAACCTTGTCATTCAGATCCTGTACTCCGCCGAACATGTCTATGATTCCCTTGCTGTGACTGTACGCCATGGCATTTATCGTGAAGTCTCTTCTCTTGAGATCCTCCTCAAGACTTGCCGTGAACTCAACCTGGTCAGGTCTCCTGTGGTCACTGTACTCCCCATCTATCCTGTATGTCGTGACCTCATAGCCTTCCTTGCCCATCATTACCGTTACGGTTCCATGCTCTATTCCCGTATCTATGGTACGCCTGAATATCTCCTTCACCTGCTCTGGTCTGGCAGATGTGGTGATATCCCAGTCCCCCGGCAACCTTCCAAGTATGCTATCTCTCACGCAGCCGCCGACTATATAAGCCTCATAGCCTGCTGCCTCAAGACCCTCTATTACCCTATTTGCTCCCTCTGGAATGTCTATTCTCATATATCTTCTCTCCGCATCTTCGTCTCATGATTTTCCAATTGGTTGAATATCCCTAAAATAATAACTTCTCCAGCAAGATGCTGAAGAAGTTATTATGCATGATCATTATTTATATTTTAATATGCACGTCCGAAGTATACCATCTTCTTTGCAGGCTTGCCGCAGTGTACGCATACATCTGAGAGATGCTCCTGCGCAAATGGCATACATCTTGTGGATGCTCCTGTCTCGTCCTTGATTGCCTCCTCACAAGCTGTCTCACCGCACCACATAGCCTTCACAAAGCCCTGCTCGTTGTCGATGATATTCTTGAACTCATCCCAGTTAAGAGCTGCATGTGTATGTGAATCTCTGTGAGCCTTTGCTCTCTCAAACATATCCTTCTGGATAGTCTCAAGAAGCTCTCCTACCTTTGCATCTATCTCATCAAGTGATACTGTGATCTTCTCTCTTGTATCACGGCGTACCAGAACTGCCTGATTTGCCTCGATATCCTTTGGTCCGATCTCAACTCTGATAGGAATACCTCTCATCTCCTGCTCTGAGAACTTCCAGCCTGGGCTCTTATCGCTGTCATCAACCTTTACTCTGAATGCGCCAAGCTTCTCGCGGAGCTCTGCTGCCTTCTCAAGCACTCCTGCCTTCTTCTGCATAATAGGAATGATCATAACCTGAGTTGGCGCAACCTTTGGAGGAAGTACAAGACCTGAATTGTCTCCGTGAACCATGATGATGGCTCCGATAAGTCTTGTTGTCATACCCCATGATGTCTGGTGAACATACTTGAGCTTGTTGTCCTTGTCTGTAAACTGTATACCAAACGCCTTGGCAAATCCATCTCCAAAGTTATGGCTTGTTCCTGACTGAAGTGCCTTGCCGTCGTGCATAAGTGCCTCTATTGTGTATGTTGCCTCTGCTCCGGCAAACTTTTCCTTCTCTGTCTTCTGTCCACGGATAACCGGCATAGCAAGTACATCCTCACAGAAATCAGCGTACAGATTCAGCATCTGTATTGTTCTTGCCTCAGCCTCCTCTGCTGTTGCATGAGCAGTGTGTCCCTCCTGCCACAGAAATTCTCTTGAACGAAGGAAAGGTCTTGTCTCCTTCTCCCAACGCATAACTGAACACCACTGATTATATACCTTTGGCAGATCACGATATGACTGGATATCATTCTTGTAGAAATCGCAGAACAGAGTCTCTGATGTAGGTCTTACACACATACGCTCTGTAAGAGGATTGAGTCCACCATATGTAACCCATGCTACCTCCGGTGCAAATCCCTCAACGTGATCCTTCTCCTTCTCAAGAAGGCTCTCTGGAATAAGCATTGGCATGTACACATTCTCCACACCTGTAGCCTTGAATCTCTCATCAAGCTGCTTCTGTATAAGCTCCCAGATTGCATATCCTGCGGGCTTGATAGCCATACATCCCTTCACGTTAGTATACGCGATAAGTCCTGCCTTGAGGACAACGTCTGTATACCACTGTGCAAAATCTTCATCCATGGAAGTAATAGCTTCAACCATCTTCTTATCGTTTGCCATCTTATTTATCTCCTTATTCTAAAACATTCTATATCTGCTGCTGCAATCTCTTAGCCGCAACTCAATTAATTTAGAATTGTCACTATCATTCATTTTTGTCTGAACTACTTAATTGCATACACTCTTTAATCTACATAATTTCAAGGCGGATGTCAACACGTAACATGTCGACATCCGCCCTATGAATTTCTTTTTCTTAGAACTCATCCAGATCCAGTATCGCAAATGCGCCGCCCTCCGGCTCATGCTTGAACACCATGTGCTCACCTGTGGTCGGATGGTCGAATTCCAATCTTGATGCATGAAGTCCAATTTCTTTATATTTTTTCTTCGTCTTCTGGAACTTTGGATTGTACTTCGTGTCACCCCATATGCCGCATTTTCTCTTTGCAAACTGCGCCCTGATCTGGTGGTGTCTTCCTGTTATAAGCTCCACAAGAACATATGAGAGTACCCCTTCATCCGTGTCCATAACATCCAGCACCTCATATTCTAGCTCTGAATACTTTGCCCCTGGTGTATCCTTGTCCACGGTCTTCGTCACGTTGTCCTTTGTGTCATGGAGCAGGTAATCCTTCAGCACACCCTGGTCATTTGGAAGCTCTCCTGTGAGTATCGCCTGATAATACTTGAGCATGGTGCCATCCTCACTCTGCTTTGAGAGAGCTGCTGCCGCCTCAGGCGTCTTTGCGAATACCATAACTCCTCCGACAGGTCTGTCCAGCCTGTGTATAGGAACAAGATATGGCTCTTCTTTTCTGTTTTCTCTCTCATATATTCTAAGCTTGAGCATGCTCACCATGCTCTCGGAATTTGTCTTGTCCGGCTGTGTCGGCACACCACACGGTTTCACAGCCACAATGATATCACTATCCTCATGTAAAATGTTTAATTTCATTTGTTTACTCCTCATTCGCCGTCTGGGGCTTATTATAAATGTGATAAGAAAGCCTTACGATTACTTCGCCACTTCGTGGCTCTCGTAATCGCACATTCATTCGCATTCCTGCCTATCGGCATACATGCTCATGAATATCTGCCCATCCGATGAACATGCAGCGTTTCATGCAAGCATGAACGCTGCATGTTCGCCGTCTGGGGCTTTCTTATCACATTCTGAATCTGTAACCAACACCCCATACAGTCTCTATATACTGTGGATTTGAGGTATCGAACTCGATCTTCTCCCTTATCTTCTTGATATGAACAGTAACCGTTGCTATATCGCCTATACTGTCCATATTCCAGATCTTGCTGAACAGCTCATCCTTGGAGAATACCTTATTTGGGTTGCTGGCAAGGAAACACAGTATGTCAAATTCCTTATTTGTAAATACCTTCTCCTCGTTGTCTACATATACTCTTCTGTCTGTCTTGTCTATCTTCAGTCCTCTGATCTCGATGACATCATTCTTGAGAGCTGTTGATCCAACCAATCTCTCATATCTTGATATATGAGCTTTCACTCTTGCCACCAGCTCGCTTGGACTGAATGGTTTCGTCACATAGTCGTCAACACCCAGACCAAGGCCTCTGATCTTGTCTATATCATTCTTCTTTGCTGTCACCATTATGATTGGTATATCCTTCTTCTCCCTGATCTGACGGCATATCTCAAATCCATCCATATCAGGAAGCATAAGGTCAAGCAGTATAAGACTGTACTCCTCACTCAAAGCCTTCTCCAGTCCATTAATTCCATTCGGTTCTATCTCAACCTCAAAATCATTAAGCTCTAAGTAATCTCTCTCAAGTTCCGCAATACTGAGCTCATCTTCAATTATCAATATTTTGCTCATCTGTATCTCTCCTTTTCTTTAGTGGATTTATAATCTGCAATGTACTTTTTCGCTGTGTATCTTTCTTCTGGTTGTCCCTACGCTGGCCATCCTTCTTCTGTATGTCTTTCTGGCTGTTTTCTGCGGACTCTTCATCGCCATCTGCTTGTGCTCCATTGCCAACATCCTTCGGGATATATTTCTTCAGCGTAAACACTATAGTCGTTCCTTTTCCTATCTGGCTGGTCGCATATATATTTCCACCGTGTTCTTCCACTATCTTCTTACAAATAGCAAGTCCCAGACCGCTTCCTCCCCGGGACTGTCTCGCACTGTCTGCCCTGTACATTCTGTCAAATATATGAGGGAGACTATCCGTATCAATTCCCCTGCCGTTGTCATTGATGGCAATCTTTACCTCAGCATCATTGTCATATATGCTGATATCAACCTGTCCATATTCCTTATCCATATATTTTATAGAATTTGTTACGATATTATTGATAACACGCTTTAGCTGATCCGGATCAACTATTACCATTACATCATCATCACAATAATTCCTGTATGTCAGAGTCATATTCTTGGACATAAGTGTTGCGTGCACTTCCTCCATACAGTCATTGAAATAATCCTTCACCGATACTCTGTGGAACTCATACGGTATCGCATTGTTGTTGATATTCGTGTAGAGCGACAGCTCATTTATCAGACTGTCCATCTCATTTGCTTTGCTGTATATCATCTTTAGGTATCTGTCACGCTTCTCAGGTGTATCTGCCACACCATCCATAATTCCTTCAACATAACCCTTTATAGTGGTTATAGGGGTTCTAAGGTCATGGGATATATTGCTTATGAGCTGTCTGTTCTCCTCCTCATAATGCATCTTAGCTTTTGCAAAGTCACTCATTCTCTGACGCATATTCTCAAATGATTCACAGAGCTCGCCGACCTCATCTTCCCTGTTTTTACATATCTCTATTTTCTCATCAAGATTACCGGACCCCATTTTCTCTGCAGCCTGTTTGAGTTTTACAAGAGGATTTACAAACTGCTGATATATAAGTAATGCTACTAGTCCACTGAGTATAAACATGATGACGACCATAAGAATTATGTAGCCAAACATCGTTCCTCTGAATCTGTCCATATAATTACCATAATATGTGAGCATATACAAATCAACACTCTGCCCCTGATATACATAAGATATCTGGTTACAGAGATACATGGATGGCTGCGTCATCAGATACTCCTGAACCTTGATCTGATTTTCCCCTCCGACATCTGTATCCTCGTCTATAGTACTTATATTTGTGCTGCTGTCGTTAAATTTCAACTGATTTTTCAGCGCATCAGAAAATGTATCAACCCCCACAAATGTGTACTCGTCATCCACCTTCATGATCACATATGTGTTGTTTGCAGATGTCCTTTCATTGAGATCAGCGGCATTCTTCTTGTCAAGGTAATAACCTGGATTGCTCTTTACCTTATTTATAATACTCTCTCTCTCTGCCGATATTGCCTTGTATACATCATTCACCGGATCATTCTGGCTATATAAAAGCTGCAGGGAATGATTACTGCCATACGTTCCCGTTATAAAATATTTTCCTATAATACATGTTCCTATTACCATAGATACCAATGCGGTAAGCCACACTACTATGATCATTATCTTTACTTTTTTTGTGATGTTCATCTTATATCAACTCCCACGGTTACTATAACATGAAATCACCCTGACAGTGTATGAAGTTTTTATAAACAACTACCCTTATATGTTTAATAATATGTTTAATGATCTTTTTCACTATTTATTTTTCTTTCTGAACAGTCCTCTTCTTTTTCTGCCAGCCTCAGATGCTGCTATCTCTTGTCTGGTCTGCTGCAGTTCCCTGATCGTTGTGTCAAGCCTTCTGTATCTTGCCTCCTCCTGCTCCTCCTTTTCCTGTATAAGTACATCTATCTGTTTTATTACATCCTCCGTGACAGTCCCAGATACTGACTGAGTTATCATCTTTATATTGTTTTTTATGGAATTGCTCACTATCTTATCCATAATATTCTGAAACTGGGCCATCTTGAAATCAACTATTCTGGAATCAGTGCCTTCATCCCCGGAACCATATTTGCTGTCCCCACAATTGACTCTTATTGTGTCTATATTTTTTATATCTAACAGCTTGTCTTCATTCAATATCCTGTCTAATTCATCTGGATTTTCGTCAGCTTCATCATTTACACCATTGTCCACAGGCTTCACTGATTTTTTTTCATCCTTGCTCTCATCCAGCATATCATACATTTTGTGAACCATATCCTTTATAGCCTTGAGCTGTATTCCCTTATCCTTGAGTATCTTTACTCTTTGCAATATCTTGACATCCCGATCCTCATAACATCTATGACCCATCTCATTTCTTCTTATGTCTATCTCAAGTTCTTCCTCCCAGTACCTGAGTACATGAGTCTCAACCTCAACCATCGCCGCCGCTTCACTTATGCTGTAACTTTTTTCCGCCATTATGTATTTTCCTCCTTTACAGTACCAAACCAGGTTCCGTCTTACGCATCCAGCTTGTCCTGTTTTCAATTTTAAGGACTTTAATACACGCTCTCAATCCAATTCGTCTTCTATTTTATCTCACAAACAAACAATATACGGCTGGTTTTTCACTTATCTGATAAAATCTAATCCCAACATACAAAATTCCCCAGACACACCAATCCGACTAGGTTATGTCTGGGGAATTAATAATTTATTTTAGTTGTTTATCTTTGTAATAAGAAACTGTCCATCATCCATCAGTTTGAAATGAACATTCTTGTAATTTGTTCCGATGGTGTACTCCGTGCAATCATCAGATATTCTCATCTCGTCAAGTGCATTCTTGTCGCTCAGAGCCTTTATAAGTATATCTGTAAACATATCATCCTTGCTGAGATTTCTCAATTCATTTACATTTGCAACAGAATTGCCATTTCCAAGCTCCTGTGGATAATACATCATATCTTCCAGAGCCTCTATATCTTTATCACAAAATACCTTGATGATTTTCTCTGCAAATTGCTTTCCTTCATCAACTGTCTGATTTTTGACATCATCGCGTTCTTCATAGCGGCTCTCAAACGATATTTGTTTCACAATATCATTAACATCATCATCCGTAGCAGTGACATATATGTACAGAGAATAGTTGATCTTGCCATCACTCCAAAAAATTATTCTTCCAGGATCAAGTGTGTAAAGTGAAGCTCTATACCCGTTTATATCAGTGGCTATCAGATCTCCATTGCTGGTATCTTTCACTCCAGCAAGTTCATACTGACTGTATTTGCAAGATCCCCTCAGTTCTACCCGGACTCCTTTATATCTGAAGCTCACTATGGCAATTTCTCCAGATATAGTATACTTGACATCAGTAACTCCAGAATCATTTTTATTCACATCTATATACACGCCTATATGTGTGAAATCAGCAGCAGACTCAACAGTTCCATTCATTATTTTTTTTTGTGTTGTCTCTGTTCCATTATCTTTTTTTTCACAGGCGGACAGGACAAACAAGGAAGCCGCAGCCAAAATGAAAATGGCTATGATATATATTTTTTTACTCATATTCGCTCTGTATTCCATAATTTTACCACGCTATTCCTTTATGACATCCACGTTCTTTACATTTATAAGCCATATTTGGATCTGTAGGATCCCATGTATGGCTAGAACTAAGCTTTACAAATGATGGTTTTGGGAAAGGACCATCAGCATTGCTCTCAAATATAGTAATTTTTGTTCCCAATGAACAATTGTCATATATCCACTTTGCATCGCCAGCTTTAAGTCTTATACATCCATGAGAACATGTAGTTCCAAGCTTATTGTATGCATCCACTGACAACGTATCTGCATCCACCTCATCGTAATATACTGAATGGAACAATATGCTTTCCTCGTAGGTTATCAGTGTATTCCACTGTCCATAACAATTGCCAACAAGTGACAGCCATCTCCATTTTGCTGGTATATAGAAGGTTCCTAGAGGTGTACTGTCTCCTCCTGAGCACACAAATGCTTTGACTGGAATCGTATATCCCTTATTGCCATCCTTTGCATATATCGTTACAACATTTGTAGTCTTATTCACCATGATCTCATATGAATCCTGTGGGCCTAAAATGGATTCAACATTTGTAAGTCTCTTTCCATTTTTTTCAAAGTAGAACTTGTATCCCTTTGCATATGCCCATCTGTTTTTGTACATACGGCCGTTAGTCTCACTGAAAAAGTAGAAATCATCGCCAATTTTCTTATATCCAGTTACAAGGCTTCCATTTGATTTCAGGTAATACTTATTGCCCTTCTTTGAAGTATACCATCCACTTCTTCTCACGACTTTTCCGTTCTCATCAAAGAGATACAGTCTACCGTATACTTTCTTGATACCAGTTGTCAGATATCCCTTTGAAGAAAAGTTGTACACCTCTCCATTTACACGTCTCACACCGATATAGGCTCTGCCATTGCCTCCAAAGTAATATTTCTTGCCTGATATCTTTAAAAATTTGTTTTTTGCCATTACTCCTTTGGCACCAAAGTAATAGTAATAATTACCTATCTTTCTGAGTCCTGTATATGCCTTACTGCTCGGTCCAAAATAATATTTATTGCCGTTTATAGTCTTCCAGGTATTTTTAACTATCTTAAAATTGCCATCAAAATAGAACGTATAACCGCTTATCCTGTTCAATCCCTTCACCGTACGTCCGTTGGAACCAAAATAATATCTGCCGGACTTTGACTGATACCACACATTCTTCTTCATGACACCTTTAGAATCAAAGTTATAGTAATAATTATCTATCTTTTTTATTCCCGTCACTGCCTTGTAATTAGACCCTATATAGTAATCATTTCCATTGTATGTAACAAACTTTCTTTTAACGGCATATCCATCGCCGTTAAAATACATGCTGTCAACCAGTCTGTTCACAACAGCCACACCTGTCTTCGTTGAAAAATACATATATCCGTTTGTCGTTTTTTTAAGTCCACCCTGAAGTACATTTGTATCAGGTGCAAAATAATATTTCTTTGATCCTATTGTCGTGACACCCACGGCGGCTTTCTTGCTGCTGAGAAAATAATATGTTTTATTATTTACAGATTTCCATCCACTGACCGCAGCTCCAGGAAAAGTCTTAGAGCTTGAATCAAAATAATACAGACTTTCATTTACCTTTTTTAATCCACCAGCCACTGATCCGTCGGAGGATAAATAATATGTATTTTTGTATATCTTACCATTGTTTTTCTCATTTATCTGAAGAAGCTGGCTTTTCAGTTTTTCACCTTCGCTATAATAAAATCTCTTTCCATCTTCATTATACCAGCCGTTTTTTTCTACAGGCTTATCAGAATCTGAAGATGATGCCACTGTATATTCCGCACTGTCTGTCTCTGCTGCATACACTGTATATCCTGCTCTGCCGCTATGTTTCGAATTTGAACCTGTCATATCAACAGGACACATTGTCATCAACAATGCAGTTGCAGTAACAAGCGCTATTTCCCTGATTTTTCGCATACATTTCCTCCTCGTAGCAATTGTTATCCTCTTATTCTGCCAGATGTTTCTGATACATTCTCTTTGTCTGCTGACTTCGCACACCTATGCAGATTCCACATTCTATCATAGTAGTTATCAGTGCCGAACCTCCCGAACTTATAAATGGCAGTGAAACACCAGTGTTTGGAAAAAGATTTGTGGCTACGCATACATTAATGATTATCTGACATATAAAATGTACCATCGTTCCTATTACAAGAACACTTCCAAATACATTTGTTGACTCTTTTACTATCACGTATAACTGATATATGAGATATCCATACATAAGGAAGAGAAGTATTGCTCCAACCAATCCAAGTTCCTCACATACGATGGCAAATATCATATCGTTCTGAGCCTCTGGTATTTTCTCCAGCTTCTGGGTACCACTTCCAAGGCCTTTGCCGAGAAGTGATCCACTTCCTATTGCATAGAGCGACTGTTTAACCTGATAACCCTCGTCCAGCTCATACCTGTCTGTGTAAAGCCATCCAATAATTCTTCCAAAACGGAAGTTGTTATCATCATTTTTTAATTCATCCTGTGTTGGCAGATGTGTTACAACATAACCTATAAGTCCTGCAGCAACGAGCAGGAATAAAATCAGAACTACAAGATGAAGCTTCCAGTTCTTACTTGTTATAAAAGTACAGAGATAACATATACCCAAAACAACCAGGGCTGAACTCAGGTTATTCGATACCTTATAAAGGAACACTGCCTCGGCGCCAACTACCAGCCACAATATAATTATGGTTTTGAATTTGTCCATCTCACGCCATTTACTGCTTATATATGCCGCTATAAATATGATCATACATGTCTTTACAACATCAGCCACCTGAAACTGTGGCAATCCTGGAAATTTAAGCCATCTTGTAGCACCGTTTACCTCAATTCCCCACGATTTGTTCATAAGACACGCTGTAAGGATTACGGATATTCCATATGCCACCCAGGCAAGCTTTTTATACCATCCATATGGTACATATACACAAAAAAATACCAAAGCTATACCTATACCTATATATATAACATGCTCTCTGAAATTCTCCGACACTTCCTGAACTTTTGATGTACTTGCCACCATAATAAGTCCAAATGCTATCAGAAATGTCATAGCTATTATGATCTTGTACACTACACCTGAAGTGTATTTACCCTTTTCTGTGTTGTTTACTGCAGTTGTATCACTCATATCATATCTCCATATAATTCAGGTCTGTATGTATAATTTTCATTTATTATATCAGCCGTTATTCATTATCTTCTTCATAAATTTATACGCGCTGATTATATCTGTGTCAAATAAATCTATACTGTCACTGTACTCTGGCTTGTCTATGGAATCCGGATCACAGCCTATGTGAAGACTTCCCTCTCCATTTTCATTCCATTTAAAATCCAGACTGCTTCCTTTTTTGTTGCCGGATATCAATGCGGATTTCTTTATCCCTGCATTTCCGATCTTTAAGTTGATCTCTGCATTGTCGTCCAAAAACAAAACATCAAGACCACCTTCTATATTACCGGAAACACTCGCGGAGTCTATCTTCGCCCTATATGATACTCCTATTTCATCCCCATCCGTGACATCTTTCTTTGAAAAAACAAATGATCTCCCATCCTGTCCAGGAATATTTACCGACAGTTCATACGACTGAGCTATGTAGTCAGTTCCACTAAAACTGAGGTTCACGCTGACTTTTCTGTCCGATATATCATCTGCATACAATGTGACCAGTTCGCCAGATCTATTTATTGCAAAATAAAATGTTATGTTGTCTCCATCCAATATATCATCCACAAATTGTTTTATATCATGTACCATAACAGCAGCGTTGTCAATGGTTTCTAAGTCAGGCATATATTTGCTGAGTGAATCATAAACCTCCTGCAGATCAAGTTCATGAGTTCCAAAACAATCATCAAGATATTTATAAAAATCTTGAACATCAAACACCACTGAATAAACTTTACATTTCTGGGACTTGTCCCCAACCGTGATATCACGGCTGCCTTCATAGTCTCCCTGCATATCCAGAAAGTATTTTAATGTTTTTTCTATGACATCTGTCTTTATATTATTATCCTCTTTATAATTATTTGCAGCCAGTCTCATGCAATTCTCATAAGCACTTCCAAATGTATACACTGTCTCATTGTCAAGGCCAAGAACTGTTGTTATGGGGGAGTTGCTCATATTGGTTATCAGATTATCCGCGTATTTTATTCTTACCGCCATGTCATCTATATATATAAGAGAGGTTTTCTTGTTTACAAACAATTTAAAGCTCTTGTCATCTATGGATGTCTGTGCAAAAAATTTCTGATCTGCCGCAGATCTGAGAAGCTCTATCTGAACAGTTTTTCCATCGGTTTCATCACTTGTATCCTCAAATGAAAAATTTGTATTTCCCTTTATCATACGCTGACATATATCATAGGTGCCATATCTGCTGTTAAGATCGGATTTCTGAGACGAGCTTACAGTCTTCGTCATGGACTCCACAAGCTTCACCTGTGGTTTTCTAATAAAATGAAAGAGGATAATAGCAACAACAGCTGCCATCAGTACGATGACAGCCGCTACCACCCTTATTAATTTTTTTATAATTTTTTTACTGTTTTTTGTACACATACGCATCATGATTCTCATTCAGCCAGTCTATCGCTTCACACAAACCCTCTTCAGAAAAATCAAATTGCTTTGATCCTTTTTTCTCATCTGAGGTAACCTCAAAGCAGAACGGCTCCGGCCATATAAATGCTGTCAGGACTGTTTTTGTTTCTGTTTCGCCATCTTCATCCTGATTCTCACTATCTCTTTCAACCGGAACTGTATCCTTCTGTATCATGTACCGTATTCCCTTATCACTGCCCTTGAAAGGCCTTGATTTGTAAAATTCCAGTGCAAGAAGTTCAGGTCTCTTTATCATTTTTTCACCTACTTTACAGTAAAAGGATAAACCTCAATTATTTTATCTGTATTATCATTTACAAGATAAAGATATGTTACACCCTTTGGTATTCCATCTCCATTTATCTTGACCCATGAAGACCATCCATCTACAACATTATCTGAAAAACTTATACTGTCAGATTTATTTCCATCTGAATATACTACATATCCACTTATTTTCATTGAATCATCACCTGAAAAACTAAATGAAGTGTGTATATATATATCAGATCCAGCCTTTGCTGTTATAGTGTTAGACTTCTTCTCCATATCCTTTTCGCTACTGTTTACAAATGACTCTATATTCCACTTCACAAGCTCCAAAAATACCTTCTGAGCCTTTTCATTGCCTGCATATCTGAGTTGTCCTATATATGTCATTGTCGTCTCATTTGAAGCGTTTTTATTTGCACTTATATATGCAAGCTTTGCCTTGACTATTTTTTCTGACACATCGGTTTTCTGAACCTTTTCATAATACTCGACTGAACTCTTATAATTCTTGTTTTTATACTCCTGACTTGCCAGACCTATATAACATTTGTCTTTCTCTTTAATACACTTCTTATAACTTGAATCTACCTTTTCATAGCTTTTGAGTGCATTCTTGTAATCCTTTTCTTTGTAGTACTCGCCCGCTTTCTGATATATACACTCACTTGCCTTTTTCTTATAGTCGTCATACTCTGACTTTGTATACATATCATATGCCTCGTCATACTTTCCTGCCTTTAAGAGCTCGGATCCCTTGTTATAGTAACACTGGGCAAGAAGATTCTTGACATCGCTGTAATCTTCTATAGTTGAAAGTATCTCTATGGCACCGTCATAGTCCTTAGAACCTATCAAAGCCTGTGCCTTCTTGTATGTGCACTCTATGACCTTATCTGATGAGTCCTTGTATGTTCCCGCGTTCTTGAACGCCTCTATAGCAGAATCATACGATGCTGCATTCATCTGATCCATTCCGGCGTTGTAATAACACTGATCCGCCTTATCAAATGCGTCCGAACTGTCTATTTCATCTGAATTCTTATCGTCTGATCTGCCGTAATCCTCTGCAGCCTTCATGCTGTTTGCAGATTTCTTATAATACTCGGCAGCCTCAAGATTTCTTCCATCCTTTTCAAGCTCTGCGGCATATCTGTAATAAGCTGCTCCGTTACCCTTGATATACGAATCCTTAAAGTCTCCAAGATCCTTGTAAATAGTAACTGCCTCCTCGACCTTTCCCTGTGTCATCAGATCTTCAGCTTCGTTGTATTTTCTGAACTTTGGAACATATATGACTGCAAGAACCGCAATTGCTGCGACAACTAATATAGGAATTATTATCAGAGCTGCCTTCGCACCCTTACTCATTCCTTTTTTCTCGCCTTTTTTTCTTATCATGATGTCCTGGTTATCCGGAATCTGACCATTCGTCTGTTTCTGAACTCCAGGAATCTGACCATTCGTTTGTTTCTGAACTCCAAGAGTCTGACCATTTGCATGATTCTGATTTTCCGGTTTATTTCCGCCATTCTGGTTCTGTGCACCTGTATTTTCTTGTACATCAGCATGTCCCATCTGGGATGATGTGAGGACAGTGGTTCCTTCTTCGTCTTCCTGAACTGGATTTATCATAGGAAACTCTTTTCCACATACTGGACATTTTCTACTATTCTCCCCCAATTCACATCCACAATTATCACAATACATAATATCTCCTCCATCTTTACATGTTCTGATCACATGTTTTTAACATATCTTATATACCAAATATGACTCATACAAATTATGAGTTGGTCTTGAAAATAAACTCCTCATTTGAAAGTCTTATCACACTGTTATCAGGTATAGGCACATCCACATTACTGTATACCTGTGTTCCATTGAGAAAAGTATGGTTTGTGGAATTGTTATCCCTCAGATAATTTATTCCGTTGATGCTTGTTATATAAGCATGTCTCCTGCTTATTGATTTATTTCCTATGACTTTATAGTCAACTCCCTGATCAGCTTTTCCTATACAAAATACCTGTTTAGTTACCTGAACTGTCTCTCCTGTGCTAACTCTCATCAAAGTTGGTATATTTTCGCTCACAAGAGTTCTGTTGCTAAACAGAGTAGTTGGCGGTTCTTCATCCACCTGCTCACTGAGTCTTTTGGCCTCTTCAGCCTGACGTCTCGCAAGATCAGCCTGGCGTTTCGCCTCTTCCTCATTCTTTCTTGCAGCAAACTCAGCCTGCATTCTGGCCTCTTCTGCCTGCATCTCCTGTTCTCTGGCACGTCTTATCTCATCAGCATACTGTGATGAAGCCTTCTCCGCTCTCTGCCTCTCTTCCATGACTGTCTTAAGCATCTGCTCAACACGCACCTTCTCCATATCATCATAACTATCTGAATTCTCATCCGGGTTGTCCTGTGTGACGAGAATAGCCGTTCTCTCATAGTCTCTTGCCTCGGCGGCAACCTTCTGTCTCCATATCTCAGCCTCTACCCTGGCGGCTTCAGCCTTCATTCTGTTCTCCTCGGCCTGTCTTGCAAGCTCGGCCTGATATTTTGCCTCCTGGATCTGTCTCTTTGCCTCGTTCTCGGCATTTATCCTGGCTTCCTCAGCCCTTTTTGCAGCCTCTTCCGCCTTCTGTATGGCTTTCTCTTTGCTGTTGCTGTCATTCACATCGGAAAGTATCTCACTTCTGCACTTCTCTCCCTGAATTATTAGGAGCTGGCTGGCTGACCTGAGTTCTGACACAAACTCATTGAAATGAAAAGCATCAAATTCTCTGTGATCGTTGAAGTAATCCACTATCTGATTAGCACACTCTATAGCTGGTGTATGTGCAAAAACAAACCCTGACAACATTTCCTTTATGAAATCACCTATGTTTCTTGTCTCAAATCTTGTATCCAGTGGAAGGTACAAAAGCTGTACACTGAAATCGCGCAGTCTTACAAACATATAATTGCAGTCCCATACTATCTTATCAAATGCAAGTCCATTCTGTATTATTGAAACAAGCTGCTTACTTATACTGAATATGTACTCTATCAGTTCATCACTAAATACCGGTTTCTGCATGATCTGAAGAAAACTCATGTCTCCATCTATTGAAAACTCCAGCTTTCGCTCCCCCTTAACAAATATCTCTCTGCACATACTTGTATTACCTGCAAATGGTACATTATAAGCATTGAGCTCATACTTGTTAATAGGTGTAACCTGATCCAATTTATATTCTATTTTCTTATATTCCCTCAACGCCTGAGTCATATCCTACCTCCCGCACATAAAAATATCCACTAATACTTCTACAGTATACCAAAACGAAAATACATATTCAAGATTTTGTATGTTCATGTTGTATAACTACAGGCCACTTATCAGTGCAAATTGACAGATTTATAACACAAAAACCTTGTTATCAACTTAGATAACAAGGTTTCTTAGAAGAGGTGCGAGCCGGATTTGAACCGGCGATGACGGTGTTGCAGACCGGGGCCTTACCACTTGGCTATCGCACCATATTAAATTATAAGCTCCCCGAGTAGGGCTCGAACCTACAACCCCTCGGTTAACAGCCGAGTGCTCTACCATTGAGCTATCGAGGAATAACGTCACAAGCATCTCCTTTAAAAAGAAAACGCAGAAGGAGGGATTTGAACCCTCGCGCCGCGCAAACGGCCTACACCCTTAGCAGGGGCGCCTCTTCAGCCACTTGAGTACTTCTGCAAAATGCCTAAATAAAAATCTCCTACCAAAGAGTATTAAATTTTTGACGCTTGTTAATAATAACAAAATATGAGTTCATTGTCAATAACTTTTTTCTCTAATTTTAGAATAAACTCTATAAACTAAGAGATCAGGCATCAACCATGTTTCCACCTGATCTCTTTTGTTAACATATCTTTTATACACATACCAGATCCTATGGATCTATTATATGTATATATCTAAGATTTTAGTACACATATGTGTATGTATACCATGTCTTATATGCCTTATATGCTTTTCCTTTTACCTTGACTACAGGTATAACATATACTCCAAAATCCTTCCACTTTGTAAGTCCTTTTATATTGTATGAAGTTGTAGAAGCACTTAACTCCTTCTTTGCCCAGTGACCACTGTCTGAGTATCCTGAATCCCTGCTTACATATATTATGTACTTTGTTGCATTTGCAACCTTTGGCCATTTAACCATAGCTGAAGTATGGCTTGAAGCTGTTATCTTGATTGAAGCCTGTGGAATAACTGTTCTCATTGCTGACCACTTGCTGACACAAGTTGCCTTGTCATTCTTTATGTACGCTCTGATTCTCGCCTTGAATCCCTTGTTCTTTATCAACTTGTTGCTTGATGCTGATGCTATTGAGATATTCTTTCTTGATGTCTTAGCTGTTGTTATCTTCTTCTTTCCATCTACTGTGTAGATCTCGATCTGATATCCGTCAGGAGATGTCTTGTCGTTAGGATTTACTGTCCAATAAAGTGTTGGGTAAGCCTTTGATGAGCTTGTAGGTGTCCATGATAATCCACCCTTTGTAGCATCTGCAAAGTACATAGGAGTTGATGGTGAAGACTTCATTCCATAACCTGTTGATGAATATGACTTTGCAACAAATCCTGTCTTAGGAGCCTTTCTGTATGCAACTACGTTAACATTATATCTGTTGCCGGCTGTTGCTTTGATTGCAGCCTTGTTAGTACTGACTTTCTTTGATGCCTTGCTGCTTCCATTGTCCTTTGTTACTATGTATCCTGTTGCTCCAACTACCTTTGACCATCCTACTGTAAATGATGAAGGTGTTCCTGCTGTCTGAAGGATTGAATCGCTATTTACACTTATAGGTGCTGTAACTACCTGAACAGGTGCACTTACACTGTAAGCTGTTGATGAGTTATAGCTTGAATAAGATGCAACCTTTATATAGTATGTTGATCCGGCATTGAGGTCTCTTATCATCTTTGATGTTGATGATGAAGTATAGTCTGTCACTGCTGTATACTTTCCATTCTCACTTGTTGAGTAGTACACCTTATAACGATCTGCTCTTCCGTTGCTGCTATCCCATGAAAGCTCTACATATCTCTCTGTTCCCTCAGTCTGCTTGATATTGGTAGCAGCTGCTGATGCTGTTATTGACATTGCAAATATCATGATAGACATTATTGCAAGGAATAACAGTGATTTCTTGAATGTTCTTTCTCTTCTCATTAAATCTCTCCTTTTCCTTTCCTTAAAAGCTCCTTTTTAATACCTTCTACAGGTTTCTAATAAAAAGTATTTCTTCTCATTTTGAACCTTATCTCCCTCATTTTTAAGTTTACAGGTTTTATATATTTTCGTCAACCAGATAGTATTTGTTATTTTCACCAATTATTTTGTTTATTTTCACTAATTTTATTATCTATATATATTTATTTTTACAATAAAATATTTTTAATTAGCTTTTAATTTTGATGTGTTATTGTTTTGCCTCTTTTTCAGCAAGATAGTCCGTGACAGCCGTTTCATAAAGGTTGTGTCCCTCCGAATCTATGACGACTATAGCAGGGAAATTCTCCACCCTCATCTTTCTTATAGCCTCTGTTCCCAGATCATCATATGCTATGACCTCAGATTCCTTTATACACTTTGAGAGAAGTGCTCCCGCTCCTCCGACAGCAGCCAGATATACTGCTTTATTGTCAACTATTGCATTTATAACTTCCGGACTTCTCTTACCTTTCCCGATCATTCCACACAATCCTTTGCTGAGTATAAGCGGTGTGTATTTGTCCATACGGCTGCTGGTAGTAGGCCCGGCTGATCCTATAATCTGTCCCGGTTTTGCCGGTGTCGGTCCTAGATAATATATAACATTGCCATTCAGATCAATTGGAACTATCCCCTTTTCATACAGCTCCGTTCCGCTTGCATCATAACATCCCGATTCCATGATAGAGTCATACATTCTCTTGTGCGCCGCATCTCTAGCACTGTACACTATTCCATCTATATATACATAATCTCCTGCTTTGAGTTTTTTTACTTCATCCCTGTCAAATGGTGCTTTTATATGTTTGTCCATAATAATTCCTTTCCCGCTTCAACTATAGATATTTATCTGACACTTTTACAAAACTCTTGTCACATGCCTGTTTACGTGACAGCACATATTTACTGCAAGAGGCATTCCTGCTATATGTGTCGCGTATGTCTCTATATTTACAGCAAGGGCCGTGGTCTTTCCGCCCAATCCTCCAGGTCCTATACCTGTGTTGTTTATAGCCTCAAGCAGTTCACTCTCTATCCTTGCAATATGCTCCTTATCCGAATGTACTCCAACCTTTCTTGTAAGTGCCTTTTTTGCCATCTTTGTGGCAAGCTCAAAATCACCGCCAAGTCCGACTCCTACAAATACAGGAGGACACGCATTTGGTCCCGCATCCTTTACAGCCTGGATGACGGCTGCCTTTACTCCCTCTTCACCATCTGCCGGTTTGAGCATGTATACTTTGCTCATATTCTCGCTTCCAAATCCCTTTGGAGCTATCGTTATCTCTATATTCTCTCCAGGTACAATATCATAGTGAATTATTGCCGGGGTATTATCCTTCGTATTTTCCCTGATAAGAGGATCTTTAACCACTGATTTTCTCAGATAACCATCTGTATATCCCTGTCGCACGCCTTCGTTGATAGCATCTGTTATGTTCATTCCCTCAATATGAACATCCTGTCCTATATTCACAAAAAAAACAGCCATTCCGGTATCCTGACAGATAGGAATATCATTTTCTCCCGCTACATCAAGATTCTCACACAACTGCCTAAGTATCTGCTTGCCGAGTGGACTATCCTCTGTATCAACCGAATCTCTGACTGCCTTTTCCATGTCTTCAGACAAATGTACGTTTGCCTCTATACACATCTCTCTGACATTTTTAGTAATTTCTTCTGCTTCTATAACTCTCATTTCTTCACCGCCATTTTATATTGATATACTTCTTATATACCTCTGTCTGAAATCTTAATCATCCAGAAATGTATCATCGTTTTTTTTGTAGTTTGGATCTTTTCTGTTAATAAAGAACTTATACACATGCAAAGTCACTGTAAATATAGCCACAACTATAACCATTGCCACCAATATGTAAATGATATTCATTATGCTATATGACCACTCTGATGCTTTTCTTGTACTGTTAAATATCTGATCAAGTTGTCCTTCCGTTGTCACCTCTGTGACAGAAGAAGCCGCTCTGTTCACCGACTCCATTATCCTGTTGTTTTCGGACAAAACACATGATATTATTTCTTTCATTTTTTACCCCCGATCTTATCTAAATCCCATCTGAATCAATTAATCCTCTTTATTCTATCTGATTTTATATTGATTTTTACCTTTCCTATCTCAATTTATTATTATATTAAATTTATACCTTCTCCCATATGAAATAAGTATATCATAACCTATATATGCACACAATCAGCAAAAGGGTGTATTGCCATTTTTTTGACAATACACCCTTTATTTTTTATTCTAATTTTATTTTTGAATATTACTATTCTGTATCTTCTGAATCTGTATCTTCAACATTTTCAGGCTCATCATTTGCTGGATCTGCATTTGTTTCAACTGCATCTTCATTCTGAATATCTACATCTGCTGTATCGCTGTTCTCAGATTCTTCACCATCTTCATCGACATTTTCCTCTTCTTCGGTTCTTGCAAGCTTGGCTACAGATGCAACAAATGCACCACTGCCAACATTCATAAGCTTGACTCCCGATGTGATTCTTCCAATGACTGTTATATCAGAGCAATGCATTCTTATCATGATTCCCTCATTGGTCATCATCATGATATCATGATCGTTTGTAACTGCCTTTGCGCTTACTATATCACCTGTCTTTTCTGTTATCCTATAACACTTGACTCCCTTACCGCCTCTCATCTGAGGAGCAAATTCTGACAGTTCAGTTCTCTTACCCATTCCATTTGCTGTTACAAAGAGAATCTCGTCTCCCTGAACATCAAGCTGCATGGCGATAACTTCATCATTCTTATCACATCTGATTCCGCGAACACCCATAGATGTACGTCCTGTATCTCTCACACAATCCTCATTGAATCTGATACACATTCCCTTCGTCGTGACAAGAAAGATATCATTTTCTCCGCTGGTTGCCTTTACTTCTATGAGTTCATCCCCATCATTCAATGTTATAGCTGCAAGACCTGTCTTTCTGATATTTTCAAATGCCTCTATTTTTGTTTTCTTGACTATACCATTCTTCGTAGCCATCATGAGATACTTCTTGTCAAAGCCTGTTATAGGAATGATAGCAGTTACCTTCTCATTTGGAAGAAGCTGAAGAAGGTTGACTATGGCAACTCCTCTCGCATTACGTCCTGATTCGGGTATCTCATATCCCTTCATCCTATACACTCTTCCCATGTTAGTGAAGAACATTATGAAGTTGTGGGTATTTGTCAGGAATATCTCATCAATGATATCGTTATCAATAATATTCATTCCCTTTATGCCCTTGCCACCTCTGTTCTGTACCTTGAATGTATCCTTTGGCATTCTCTTGATATATCCAAGCTTTGTCATGGAAATAACAATCTCTTCTCTCTTGATAAGTTCTTCATCTGTTATATCATCCGAGTAAGCTGTGATGGATGTTCTTCTCTCATCACCATACTTGTCTGCTATCGCAGTAAGCTCTGTCTTGATTACTCCGAGAAGCTTATTCTCATCTGCAAGTATCTCCTTGTACTCTGCTATCTTAGCTTTAAGTTCATTATACTCATTCTCGATTTTCTCTCTTTCCAGACCTGTAAGAGCACGAAGTCTCATATCAACTATGGCTCCAGCCTGAGCCTCAGAAAGTCCAAATCTTTCGATGAGCTTTGCCTTTGCTTCTCCAACATTCTTGGAGTTTCTGATGATCGTGATAACCTCGTCTATGTTGTCCAGAGCTATGAGATAACCCTGTAATATATGAGCTCTCTCCTCAGCCTTATTGAGATCGTATCTTGTTCTTCTTGTAACTACATCCTCCTGATGCTTCAGGTAGTACGTGAGCATATCCTTGAGATTGAGTATCTTAGGAACTCCATCCACAAGTGCAAGCATGATACATCCAAATGTATCCTGAAGCTGAGTGTGCTTAAAGAGCTGGTTGAGAATTACGTTAGCATTTACATCCTTTCTGAGTTCAATGACAACTCTCATTCCCTCTCTTGACGACTCATCTCTTATATCTGTGATTCCATCAATTCTCTTGTTCTTTACAAGATCTACCATATTCTTGATGAGAAGTGACTTGTTTACCATATATGGAAGTTCGGTTACAATAATGCGGTGCTTTCCGTTAGTCATTGTTTCGATTTCTGTGATAGCACGTACCTTTATCTTACCTCTTCCGGTTCTGTAAGCATCATTTATTCCCTGTCTTCCAAGTATCTGTGCTCCCGTAGGAAAGTCAGGTCCCTTCACTATATCCATCAATTCATCTATGTCAGTCTCACGGTCTTCGTTAACCCTGTTATCTATAATTTTAATGGCTGCATAGATAGTTTCCTTCAAATTATGTGGTGGAATATTGGTAGCCATACCTACTGCTATACCAGATGTACCGTTTACCAATAGGTTAGGATAACGTGATGGAAGTACCACTGGCTCTTTCTCAGTTCCATCAAAGTTTGGAATAAAATCAACTGTATCTTTGTTTATATCAGCCATCATCTCCATAGATATCTTGGAGAGTCTTGCCTCTGTGTATCGCATAGCAGCCGCATGGTCACCATCAACTGATCCAAAGTTTCCATGTCCATCAACAAGAGGGTATCTTGTATTCCATTCCTGTGCCAGCTTTACAAGTGCCTCGTATATTGAGCTATCACCATGTGGATGATATTTACCCATTGTATCACCAACGATACGGGCACACTTACGATGTGGCTTATCAGGACCATTGTTAAGTTCAATCATAGAATGAAGTATTCTTCTCTGAACTGGCTTTAGACCATCTCTTACATCCGGAAGTGCTCTGGCTGCTATAACGCTCATGGCATAATCTATGTATGAGCGCTCCATAGTCTTCTTCAGACCAACTTCATCTATTTTATCAAAAATCTTATCGTCATCCATTTTTTAGATTTTCCTTTCTCTCGATATTTTTATACATCGAGATTCTTTACATACTTGGCATTTGTCTCTATAAACTCACGACGTGGCTCAACTTTATCTCCCATGAGGACATTGAATGTCATGTCTATTTCTGACTCATCGTCATCATCGATGGCAACTCTCAGGAGTATTCTTCTCTCAGGATCCATAGTCGTCTCCCAAAGCTGTTCCGCATCCATCTCTCCAAGTCCCTTGTATCGCTGGATCTTATTATTCTGATCTCTTCCAACTTCATCAAGGATACTGTTGAGCTCATCATCACTGTATGCATACCATACCTTCTTGTTTTTCTCTAACTTGTAGAGAGGTGGCTGTGCCAGATATACATGTCCTTTTCTGATAAGATCAGGCATAAATCTATAGAAAAACGTGAGAAGAAGAGTTGCTATATGAGCCCCATCCACATCGGCATCAGTCATAATTATTATCTTGTTATATCTAAGCTTTTCTATGTTGAAGTTCTCGTGAATACCTGTTCCAAATGCAGTGATCATAGCCTTTATCTCTTCATTTCCAAGTATTCTGTCAATTCGTGCCTTCTCAACATTCAGTATCTTACCACGAAGTGGAAGTATTGCCTGGGTTGATCTTGATCTCGCAGTCTTGGCTGAACCACCGGCAGAATCTCCCTCTACTATGTATATCTCACAATTCTTAGGATCCTTATCTGAACAATCGGCAAGTTTTCCAGGAAGTGCCATGTTATCTGAGAGATTTGCCTTTCTCGCAACATCCCTAGCCTTTCTCGCTGCAATTCTTGCTCTCTGGGCAACAGCCGCTTTATTCACAATTATCTTAGCAATCTGAGGATTCTGTTCAAGATAATATGTGAGCTGTTCTGTAACAACACTCTCTACAGCTGGTCTTGCCTCAGAATTTCCGAGTTTCTGCTTCGTCTGACCCTCAAACTGTGGATCACTTATCTTTATTGAAACTATAGCTGCAAGTCCCTCTCTGAGATCATCTCCAGACAGATTGTCATCCTTTTCTTTTATGATATTATTCTTTCTGGCATAGTCATTGAACACCTTTGTTATAGCTGACTTAAATCCTGTCAGATGTGTTCCTCCCTCAGGTGTATTTATATTATTTACGAAACTGTATGTTGATTCATTGTATGAATCATTGTGCTGAAGTGCAACCTCTACACTGATTCCATCTCTCATACCCTCACAATATATAACCTCGTTGTACAGAGGATCTCTATGTCTGTTCAGATATGAGACAAATTCCTTGATACCACCCTCATAGTGGAATGATCTTACCTTTTCAGGTGTAATTCTCTTATCCGTGAGTGATATCTTAAGTCCCTTTGTAAGAAATGCCATCTCACGAAGTCTGTTTCTTAGAATATCGTAATCATATACATTATCCTCAAATATAGTATGATCAGGTAAAAATGTAACCTTGGTTCCTGATACCCCTTCAGGTGCATCACCGATAACCTGAAGCTTATACATTACCTTTCCCTTTTCATACCTCTGTTTATATATCTTTCCATTCCTTGTTATCTCTACCTCAAGCCATGTTGAGAGCGCATTTACTACTGATGCACCGACACCGTGAAGTCCTCCGGATACTTTGTATCCTCCACCGCCGAACTTACCGCCGGCATGAAGTATGGTAAATACAACCTCTACAGCAGGAATTCCCTGTTTTTTGTGTATTCCAACCGGAATTCCACGTCCATCATCGACAACTGTTATGGAGTTATCCTCGTTTATATATACCTGAATGTGGGTACAATATCCAGCCAGAGCCTCATCTACAGAATTGTCAACTATCTCATACACAAGATGGTGAAGTCCAGTGGAGGATGTACTTCCTATGTACATACCAGGTCTTTTTCTGACTGCTTCCAGTCCCTCCAAAACCTGTATCTGTTCTGCTCCATAATTATCATTTTCCATTGTTACGATTCCTCCGTTCTTACTCTGGTGGCTGTTCCATTCACCACACTATAAACATTGTTTATTATTACCTGCTCTTTTATAAATTCATCATAACCAGTACAGGTTATGATTGTCTGAATGTCCTTTATCTCATCTATGAGAGCATTTCTTCTATCAGTGTCGAGTTCACTCATGACATCATCCAGAAGAAGTATGGGATTATCACTGATTATCTTTTTTACAAGCTTTATCTCTGCCATCTTCAATGAAAGTGCAACTGTTCTCTGCTGTCCCTGAGAACCATACTTTCTCGCATCTATGCCATTTATGAGAAAACTTATATCATCCCTGTGTGGTCCTGCCTGTGTACTGGAATATTTCAAATCTGTTTCAAGCTTTTCTCTGAGAACATCTTCAAAGTTATTCTCATTCACGTTGTATTCATACACTATCTCTAACTTTTCTCTACCACCTGTAAGTCTACTGTGGATATCACAGATGATGTCATTCATCATATCTATAAAATTTTTTCTCTCTTTTATGATTTTGGATCCATAATCCACCAGCTGTATATTCCATACATCCAGTGTATCTATGAGACTTTTGTTATAATATATCTGCTTTAATAGATTATTGCGCTGATTAAGTATCTTATTGTATGATGCCAGATTCTGATAATACAGCCTGCTTATCTGACACAGTTCAAGATCCATGAACCTTCTTCTCTCAGCAGGTCCATTTTTTATGATTGACAGATCCTCCGGTGAGAAAAATATTACATTCAGAAGACCATACAATTCTGTGGCTCTTCTTATGGCTATTCCATCGATTGCCACACCTTTATTCTTACTCTTTCTAAGATGCATATCTATCTTGTGTGATACATCTCTTTTTCTTAAGAACAATCTGATGTGACTTTCATCCTCGCCAATCCTTATGATATCTCTATCCTTTGTACCCCTGTGCGATTTTGTTGTGGCTGCCATGTATATAGATTCAAGTATATTTGTCTTGCCCTGGGCGTTATTGCCGTAGAGTATATTTGTATTTTTTCCAAATTCTACCTTTAATTTTCTGTAATTTCTGTAATTGTTTAGTTCTATAGATTCTATATACATATCTTTCACCATCTGTCAGATGATATAGACAATTACTTCTGTATACTTATCTTATCACCATCAAATTCTACTTCGTCTCCATCGTAAAGCTTTCTTCCACGTCTTGTCTCAACTTCTCCATTTACAACAACCAGTCCCTGAACGATAAATTCCTTAGCTTCGACTCCGGATTCAACAAGTCCTGCTGCCTTGAGCGCCTGACCTAGTTTTATAAAATCATCTCTTAACTTGATTATCTCCATATTTTTCTGTCCCTTCTATGATCAAAATAAAATAAAAATTCTTTCATCCTATCAATAAATTCTTATTATTCTTCATTGATACCCATAGGAAGAATAAGGTAGATATAAGAACCTGCATCGTCCTTGATCACACATGGAGATTTTGTATTGTTAAAGTAGATAGTTACATTCTCATCATCAATTACCCTGAGTGCATCTATGATGAGTTTTGGATTAAATCCAATAACAAGGTTGTTTCCCTCTTTTTCTATATCAATCTCATCATTCAGAGATCCTATCAGAGAACTGATCTTAAGTCCAAGATTTCTGTCCCCTATGCTGAGTCTTATAGGCTTTTTGTCTGATTCCTTTATAAGAAGTGTTGCCCTGTCCAAACTGTCAAGAAACTCTCTCTTATTTATCTTCATCTTTATCTGATAATCAACTGAGAGCATATGACTTATTCTGAAGTACTCACCTTCTATCAGTCTTGATACCACCTTTGTGTTGTCAAACTCAAATAAAATATTGTTCTCATTGAAGTAAATATTTACAGGATCATCAACTCCTCCATTCATGATCTTACTTATATCACTGAGTGATTTTCCAGGTACAACAACCTTTATATCTGAGTTGTCACCCTTGAGATCTATATAGCGAATGGAAATTCTGTGTCCATCAAGAGATACTACACTGAGTCTGTTATTTGATACCTCAAATAACTCACCTGTCATAAGCTTGTTATTCTCGTTGTCCGATATTGAAAAGATAGTCTGATTTATGACATCTCTTAGAGCAAACTGTGATATCGTAATATATTTGTCCTTTGATACAACAGGAAGATTTGAAAAATCATTTCCTGATTTACCAGGTAAATTAAACTCAAGTCTCTCGCACTTTATGAGAGTTTTATTTTCTTTATCACTCTCAATAGAAATCTCGCTGTCAGGAAGTTTTCTTATGAAGTCTGAAAAGAGTTTAGCTTCAAGAGCAACCTTTCCATCCTCTATAACTGTACCGTCAACGTAACTCTCAATACCTATCTCCATATCATTTGCTGTAAGTTTAATGATTCCACCTGAAGCCTCAACTAGAATACATGACAATATAGGATGGGTAGTTTTGTTTGATACAGCTTTTGATACTGTAGTGATACCCTGAAGTAAATTAGCTTTTCTTATAGAAATCTTCATTGTAAGTGTAAACTCCTTTCATGTTCGAAAACTTATTTGTATAAGTATGTGGTGCTTATATGTTGACAAATAAAATCAACAGGCAGCGCCATGTATATATATATTAAAATTATTAGCAGTAGCAGTAGTAGTAGCTTTGATAGTGTTGAAACTATGAAAAACCCTGTAAATTCAATGCATTGACAATTATGTGTCCATGTTAATAAGTTTCTTGAACCTGTTCATAAACCATATAAATATCAACACAGGAAATTTCTGAAAATATGATGTATATATGGATGTACGATAAATAACAACAGGTAATAAACTTAAAATAAAAAGATATTAACATCTTATACAAGATAAGTTGTCCACATACAATAGGTAAATATGATCAAAAATGTGGATAACTTATGTTTGGAGGTTAATAACATATTATTTCTGTGGGTTAAGCTTCTTGATTATTACATCGACCATCTCAGCAAATTCAGGATCTTTATCTATCTTTTCCTCAACCTTCTGGATATTGCTGTGAACAGTTGAGTGATCCTTTCCTCCAAAAGAATCACCAATGCTCTTGAGTCCCTTATCGGTATACTTTCTGCAGAGGTACATCGATATCTGGCGGGCTGTTGCAATGTCTTGACTTCTCTTTGTAGAGATAATGTCATTTACAGAGATATTAAGGTGCTCTGAAACAGTGTTGATGATAAGATCTGGAGTTATAGTGACTTTCTCATCCTTAGAAATCAGATCCTTGAGTATATTTTTTGCAAGGTCTTCTGTAATCTTGATGTGACCAAGCTCTGAATATATGCTCAGTTTATTGAGAGCTCCTTCAAGTTCACGTACATTGTAGGTTATATTCTTAGCAATATATTCGAATATAGGCTCGCTTATATTTTTAAGTCCCTTTATCTCCGCCTTGTTTTTCAAGATTGCCATACGTGTCTCATAATCAGGGGCATGGATATCAATAGGAACACCCCACTCAAATCTTGACCTGTATCTTACGTCGAGAGTCTTTATCTCCTTTGGAGGCTTATCTGATGAAAGAATTATCTGTTTACCCTCATCGTGTAAAGCGTTGAAGGTATCAAAAAATTCATTCTGAGTTGCATCCTTTCCTATAAGATACTGTATATCATCGATGAGAAGTACATCGACCTTTCTGTATTTGTTTCTAAATTCTTCAGTTGTTTTTTTAGCTATGGCCTCTATGATCTCATTTGTAAACTGATTTGATGAGACGTATAGAACCTTCATATTACTATTGTGCTGAAGTATATAATGAGCTATCGACTGCATAAGATGAGTCTTTCCAAGTCCTGACTCTCCGTAGAGAAAAAGAGGATTAAACTTGTCCTGTCCTGGTGAATCTGCTACAGCAAGGCAGGTAGCATGTGCATGCTTATTGCTCTCACCTACTATGAAATTCTCAAATGTGTAATCAGGACGAAGATTGCTCTTGCTTATTGCCTCGTTATAATCTTCAGTGTAAGTAGGCTGCTTTTCTTCTTCTTTCATAACACTTTGAAGGGTAAATATGACCTGAATGGAATCATTCTGAAAAAGTTCTCTAAGAACAGTCTCAAGATATATATCAAACAACTTCTTTTTGAGAAATTCTATACCTCTCTGACCATATTTTTCATCCAGAGTGAAATATACCTTGTTATCTTCAACAGAATAGACATTCAGAGGTTCTATCCATGTGTGAATCATTATATGGGAAATGCCATGTTCATTTTCAAGAATATTTAATATATCATTCCACCTGGCTAAAATTAAGTCTTTCAT